>CAMEUH010000032.1 GCA_945938055.1 uncultured Eubacteriaceae bacterium
TAGATTGACACAAAATTACAGGAAAGTCAGTAAAATCAATGCTTTCCTTGACTTATCTTTACATTCCTTGACAGGGAATTATACCCCTCGGCGTCGCTCCTAAGGGTCAGTTGCAGGTTCGATTCCTGCTGGGAGCAGTTCTCATTGGAGTTTTATCCCACTCAGTATAACTTTCTCATTTTCCATTTCTTGACTTTTCCTTCCGAATTCTTTATACTTTGTATGTTTTATAACTTTCATACTTGCTATGAAAAAATCAAGGAGGAACAATATCATGAAATGTACCAAGAAACTTTTTATGCTGCTCGCGCTTGTAATTGCCATGTCCGTAGTGTTTACCGGCTGCAATTCCAGCAAGACCACATCAAGCACCGAACAAACTGATGCTTCCAGGGACACCGGAAAAAAGACAACCGCCACGACCAAGGCGGAAGAAACTCAAAAGCCAGAATTACCGGATACCGTCCGTTGGTTTAATGCTTCCTATGCAATCTTAACAGAATTAAACGGCTGGGATTACAACATCTTCGGTGGTCTGGAACCAACCGCAAAAAATCAGGAACGGGAAAAGCAGCTGCTTGATGAATGGTGGGGCGTTACTGACCGGGCAACTGCTGATGAGACACTGGAATGGATTCTGACAGAAGGACATCGTTTTGGATTTATTGATAACATGTCTTTCCTCAAGGAATTGGGACTATCTGAGGTAGCAGAAGCTGACCGCGTAAATTTTATTCTTGAAAATTTCGATGTAGATGAAAATGAGGCCAAGTTCTGGGTATACTACTATTCAATGTATGAGAACTACGGTGATACTGCCATCGACGGATGGGACTACTGCCGTGCCTTAAATCTTCTTAGCTACTACTATATTGCCGGCTACTATACGCAGGAAGAAGCACTTGACAAATCTCTGGAAATTGCCAAGAGCTTTCAGTCAGAGTTTACTTCCTGGGACGAACTGATTGACAGCTATCTTCGCGGCTATGAATACTGGTCTGATGAAAGCAGTGACGAACGTCGTAAAACATATGAAGAAATAAAGAAACGTAATGATAATCCATATGCAGTTGATTATAATATTACACTTGAAAAGAGCTGGTAATTTTTTACCTGTCTATAAAATCTGATGAAAACCCGGCAGAATTTCATACTCTGCCGGGTTTATTATTGAGGATATAAATTTAACTCTTATGAAAGCATTTAAGGAAAAACCATACTTAAAAAGTATTATAATTCATTTATTATATATATTTTACTATATCATATTTTCGTGATATTATAAAATCATCAAAAGGAACTCAGATTTTCTGGAAGGAGGGAAACTCATATGTTAAAGGTAATCGCTGAATTTTTAAAAGAATACTATGATGAGTTTGCACATCGTGAATAGTATGAAGGAACAATTTAATATGATTTGTAAAAGTTAACGGGAATCGTACTATATAGTTACAATTCCCGTTAATTATTTTAGTATATTTTCTTATTTATACATTAATCGATAAGTCGTAAAAATTCCTATACCGACAAATATTTTTTGATAATGTCCTCCGAAAGCTCTGCCATTTTCCCTTCTGCAACGACAGCTCCTTTCTGGATAATTACAAAATCTTCTGCCAGTCTTCTTGCAAATTTCAGGTTCTGCTCAACTACCGCAATGGTAATTCCTGTTTCTTCTGCAATCTTTTTCAGAGTATCCGCAATCTCCATGACAACATTGGGCTGAATTCCCTCTGTAGGCTCATCCAGAAGAATCATCTTTGGTTCACCCATTAAGCACCTTGCAATGGCAAGCTGCTGCTGCAGGCCTCCTGATAACACACCGCCGTTGCGCTCCATATGTATCTTAAGAGCCGGAAAATACGTAAGTACCCACTCCTTTTTTTTCGGGATGTCAATCCCCGTATGACCCATGGCTCCAAGCTCTAAATTTTCATTTACCGTCATGAGTGGAATGATTTCACGCCCCTGAGGTACATAACCCAGACCGCTTAAGGCTCTCTTATGCGTCTTCATTTTCGTAATGTCCTGTCCGTCAAAGATTAATGTTCCGGTACTCATTGGAAGAATTCCCATGGCACTTTTTAAAAAGGTCGTCTTACCAACTCCATTTCTTCCCAGAATGGCAGTACGGCTACCTTCTTTTATTTGCATGGAAAGATTATTAATTACCTTACTTTTACCATAACTTACATTCACGTCTGTTGCTTTAAACATACCCGTCACCTCAATCCTCTTTCAGATAAACAGCAATTACTTCTTCATTATTCTGAATTTCTTCCATGGTTCCTTCTGCCAGCAGTCTTCCGTAATTTAATACGGTAACATACTCTGCAACCTGCCTTACAAAATCCATATCATGCTCAACAACAATTAATGTATGGTCACCCTTCAGCTTCTTAATCATTTCTCCGGTCTTGTAAGTCTCATCTGCTGTCATGCCTGCCGTCGGTTCATCCAGAATAATCAGCTTTGGATTCTGTGCCACAACCATTCCGATTTCAAGCCACTGTCTCTGTCCATGTGATAAATCACTCGCCATAAAATGCCGGTAATCATACAAATCAATCAGCTTAAGGATTTCCTCTACCTTTTCCTTAAATTCCTTTGATTTACGGAAAAATACACACCGATGCATGCTATTATAGCCTTCCATTGCAATCTCTATGTTTTCCTTGACCGTCATGTTATCAAATACATTTGGCCCCTGAAATTTTCTTCCGATATGATAATCCCTTGTAATTTCTGTCGTAGATTTTCCTGTGATATCAACCCCGTCAAAAATCACCTTACCGCTTGTCGGAGTCGTCTTACCTGTTACCAGATCCATGAAAGTTGTCTTACCCGCACCGTTTGGTCCGATAATGACACGAAGTTCACCATCATAAATCTTCATGTTTACTTCCGTAAATGCCTTAAATCCATTAAATTCAACGGACAGATTCTTAACCTCCAGTAATACTTTCCTTTCATCACTCATGGCTTACTCCTCCTTTGACAGAATTGCATCTTTTCGCTTCTGATCCCTGGCTTTCTGCTGAATGTCAATAACCGTTCCCACAATTCCTTTCGGAATTACAAATACAATCACAAGAATAATGATACCAAGTACCAGCTTCCAGTACTGTGCAAAATCGGCTGATATACCGGAGAATACCGAATTAAGTACTGTCTCTGCAATCTGCAAAACCAGCGTTCCAACCATTGCACCGGTAAGATTGCCACGACCGCCAACCGCAACCCAGACAAGAACCAGCGTTGCAAGATTAATTCCAACCGCAGTAGAATTTACACTTCCCTGCGTTCTTACATAAAGAACACCTGCAAGCCCTGCCATTGCACCGGAAACCGTATAAATTAACATTTTAAATGCAGACGGCTTATAACCAAAGAACGTGAGTCTCGATTCATTTTCCCGGACTGCCTGCAGTACCTTTCCTACTCTGGAGTGGACAATCAGCATGCATACTGCATATGCCAGCACCAGAAACAAAAGAATTACAAAATAGAATGTAAAGTCATCCATCCTGTCTGCTTTGGAATCTGAAATCAAAGTACGGCTGATTACTGTAATACCGCTGTTTCCATGTGTATACTTGCTTTGATTAATAACAAACAGCTCTGCCACACCGGAAAGCGCCAGCGTAATCAGGGAAAAGAATACACCCTGAATTTTTCCGGAAAACATAAAGAAGCCAATGATAAAAGAAATAAGCGCCGGCAGCAGCAATGCCATGATAAATGCCCCCACCTCAGAACTTAATGGGGAAAGAAACCACGTAAGCTTCTCATATTCCACCCAGTCTGCCTTGTTAATATACGAACAGGCTATGCCTATCATATAACCTCCGGCTCCAAAAAGAAGGCTGTGCCCCATACTCATGAGTCCCGTATATCCCCATAAAAGATCCAGTGACAATGCAAAAATAATATACGCCATAATTCCGGACATTACATATATCCAGTATGTGCTGCTGCAAAATGGAAATACCAGAAGAAATAACAGGATTGCCATGTCAATGTAACGATTTACCGGCAGATTTTTAAAAGCCTTTAAAATTTTCATCTTCATCATCTCCTTCCCTTAGGTGTAAACAGTCCTTCCGGTTTGATACGGATAATGACGATTACCACCAGAAGAACAATAATCTGTCCCATGATACTATTGGAGAATCCACTGATTACTGCGATGGACTCCTGTATAATGAAGGAAGAGGCTACCGTACCAAATAACGAAGATACACCACCCAGCACAACATTCATGAATGTATTGGTCAGCCAGCTTTCACCCAGCGAATATGTAACTGTAGAAAGTGGAGCAATTGCCGCTCCGGCAAGACCGGCAAGACCCATTCCATGCGAAAAGGTAATGGTGTCAACCTTTCTGGTATCGATTCCAAGACAATTTGTCATGGTACGATTCTGTGTGGTGGAACGGATTTTTCGTCCCATTGTTGTTTTATTTATGAAAACAAGTGTGCCCACTAATGCAAGAATTGAAATCAGACATAATATCAGTTTATAAGATTCAATGTAAACCGGTCCGATATGCAAAACCGCTGAAACCGGGTAGGCAACCTGCTTGTAGGATTTTCCAAATAAAATAAGTGCCAGCTGTTTCATGATAATGGAAATAGCATATGTGGCGAGAAGTGTTTCTGCCATCTTTCCATAAAAATGACAGATAACCGTTCTTTCAATCAGCATGCCAAATAAAAACGATATGACATACGCAAGAATCAATGTAATCACAAACGGAATATGTAATACGGAATACAGATAATAACACATGAATGCACCTGCCATCAGCATTTCTGTATGCGCAAGGTTTACCACCTTCATGTAACCCATGATAATAACTAAACCAAGTGAGGTAAGAAGCAGGACAAATGCACTACATGCACCTGAAACCAGCAGCTGTCCGATTAAAGCTCCATTCATGGGAATTCCTCCTTTCTTCTGGTAACGCAAATCAAGCTGTCTTTTAAATACCGGGTGGGACATACGCCGTATCTCCCACCCGTTGCTTCATTTTGATTTCTAATAATTTTGAAGGGAATTACTTTGTTGGTTCCGGCTTGATTACATCATCACTTTCAAATACCGTTTTAATGGTACCGTCTGCCTGTACAAGACCAATTCTTGCCTTGCAGTAGATATGATTATTATCACCATCTACCGTAATCGTACCCTGCGGAGCATCAAAGCTTAATCCTGCAAAGTTTGCCATAATATTTGCTGTTGTAATATCATTGCCACACTTTTCTAAAGACTTGGAAAGCAGATAAACTGCATCATAAGTTGCTTCACCAACCGCTGTCACCGCTGCTGCCTTTGCTTCGCCAAATTTTGCACCGTAAGCAGAAAGATATGCCTTATTTGCTTCCGAATCAATGGAATTAAAATAGTTTACGGATGCATAGGTATTTGCTGCCGCACTTCCCAATGCGGTTGAGAAGGACTCATCCATGATAAAGGATGCAATGGTATATTTGTCGGAAAGTCCTGCTGCTGCAAACTGGGTATAGAATGCAGTACCACTGTCACCGTTTAAATTTGCATAGATTACACATCCATCATTGCCACAGGTTGACTTAATCTTTGCAATGATATCTGAAAATTCTGTTACATCAGAAGAAACTAATTCATTTCCAACGACCTTACCCCCAAGCTCCTTGATTAATGCCTCTGCCTGTGCATTGATTCCCTGTGCATATGTTGTATCCGTTCCTAACAGATAGAAGTTATGAGATACATTTTCATAAAGGTATGGTACAAAATAATCACCCTGCTGATTTGGAACACAACCGGTATAAATTACATAATCATTTGGCTCCTCACCTTCATAAAAGGTCGGATAAACCAAAGGAATCTCGTACTCCTCAAGAATTGGTTCTACTGCAACACGGGATGCTGAAGTATAGAGTCCTACAATGGCAGCCACCTTATCCTGAAGAATCATTTCCTTAACAACCTTAACCGCAGTATCCGGGTCAGTTGCATAGTCCTTTACCACATATTCAATCTTTTTGCCGTTAATACCGCCTGCCGCATTGATTTCATCAATGGCAAGTACTGCGGAATTATACATGCTCTCTTCTGTAATGGCAGTTCCACCTGTTAATGAAAACACCAGACCAATTTTAATGGAATCTGATGAGCCGCCTTTCTTCGCACAGCCTGCAAATGCCAATACCATCATTGTTACCGTCAATAGCACTGCAATCATTCTGGTTAATTTTTTCATAAACTTGTCCTCCTTATGATGTAATTTGAAATATTGTAACATTGAAAAATCAATGATTTTTCTACATTAAAACAGTACCTTTGCCTTGGCAGGAATCTTTTCCACAATTGTTTTTCCCTTATGCACCGAAAGGACCACCGGACTTAGGAAACGCAACACTTCCATGTCGTTTTTTCCATCCAGAAGAATAAAACTGGCATCCTTTCCTTCTTCAATTCCATATTCCTGATCCAGACAAAGATTCTTTGCTCCATTGGTTGAAATAAAATCCAGACAATGTCTCAAATCTTCATATCCTGTCATCTGTGCCACATGGACCCCCATTTCCAATACACGGAGAAGATTTCCCACGCCCAGCGGGTACCATGGGTCGGATATGGAATCCTGTCCCAGTGCCACATTCATCCCTGCTTCGGAAAGTTCTTTTATTCTTGTAATCCCTCTTCGCTTTGGGAAGGTGTCAATTCGTCCCTGTAAATGCGTACTGGCTGCCGGACAGGAATTAAAGTTAATCTCTGAATCCTTTAAAAGCCGAAACAGCTTACTACAGTATGCATCATTATATGACCCCATTGCACAGGTATGTGCGGCAACAGTACGCTTTCCCCAGCCCCTCTCCCATGCCATGGTTGCCAGTGTCTCAAGAAACCTTGACTGTCCGTCATCAATTTCATCACAATGAACATCTACACATGCATCGTATTTCTCTGCCAGATCAAAAATGAACTTTAAAGATTCCAGTCCGTATTCCCTTGTATATTCATAATGTGGAATTCCACCCACACAATCAATTCCCATGTCCATTGCACGAATCATTAATTCCTTACCGTTTTTTAATGACATAATTCCATTCTGTGGAAATGCAATGGTCTGGATTTCTATGGTACCCTTCATCTCTTCCTTAAGTTCCAGCAGTGCCTCCACTCCCTTAAAAGAAGTTTCTGTCACATCCACGTGGGTACGCACAAACTGTACTCCATGTTCTGCCATCAGCCGTAATGCTTCTTTTGCACGTTCCTTAATTTCCGATACCACAAGCGGCTGGGTGGTTTTATATTCATGCCAGGTACTAATTCCCTCAAATAAGGTTCCAGACATGTTATAATGCGGAATCCCTGCTGTCAGCACACAATCCAGATGAATGTGTGGTTCTACAAACGGGGGCATCATCATCCTTCCCTCTGCTTCAAATACATTTTCCTCTTCCATAGCTTCTTCCAGGATGCTCTTATGTGGAGTAATCTTTTGAAAAATTCCATTTTCACATACCACATCAAAAAGTCCTTCTTTTCCTCTGATTCTGCAATTTCTGATAATCATGTCTTTTTCCTTTCTCTCCGGTTTCCTTTCATGAAACAATCATTACAGACAAATCATTGCCTCATGATGTTCCAGAATCTTAAAAACATTACTGTATTCATTTCTGACTTCCACTTCATTTACATTTGTATTCAATAAAGTGTTAATTTTTTTCATTCGGTTAATCATTGTATTTCGATGTATATACATTTTTTCCGCCGCATGAAGTAAATCATTTCCACACTCCAGATAACATTTTAAAGTTTTCACATATTCACTTCCTGTTACCCGGTCTGCTTCTTCCAGTGGCTGGATTTTCTGAAAACAATAGGCAAGAACCTCTTCCTTTGGCCGGTTATCAAGAAGCATTTCCAATACTGATTGTTCCGTAAATCGTCCATGTTCTTTATTCTTTATCCGGTCCTCCAGGATGTATCTGGAAATCTCCTGCGTTATGTCAATCAGCTTTAAGAGAAACGGAAGCCGGAAAAGCGGAATATTATTCTCATTTGCATAACGGATAATGGAACGTGGAACGCTGCGGATATAATCTTCCCCTATCAGCATTACCACACCTGCAATCTTATTTTTTACAGCCTCTTCCATTAGCTTCATGAGACCATGTTCCGAAATATCTTCTCTTGCCCCGATTACAAAAACAAGTTCTCCTCCATGAATCCATTCCGTAATGGTTTCCATGCTTTTGATGTAAGGCCACGTAACAACATTGCTAAGACCTCCGGCTCCGCCCAGAAGCTTCATTCTCTGACAGGTTTCCAGTTCCATGATATTCCTGCATGTTACAGCCATTGCCTTACACCTCTTTTCTATGTCTAAAATGGTTCTTTTACAATTTCTTCCGGTTTCTTTACAATAATTTCTTTTCCGTTCCGGACACTTAACAATACATGGGCGCGCTCCCTGATAGCAGAGAGTTCATCCGGTGCATCAAGTACAATAAAGCTTGCCTTATTCCCTTTTTTCAAATCATATCCATCTTCTATGGATAATGTTTTTGCTCCGTTTATCGTAATAAAATCCAATCCGTTCTGAATCTGCTCCACACTCATCATATGTCCCAGATGCAGTCCAAAATCAACCTGATGAATCATATTTCCGTTTCCCAGCGGATACCATGGGTCGGATATGGAATCCTGCGCAAGGCTCACATTACATCCTGCCTCAACCAGCTGGTCAATTCGTGTGATTCCTCTCCTTTTTGGATAACCATCATATCTTCCCTGAAGATAACAATTTTCTGTAGGACAGGAAACAAAATTAATTCCGGCCTTCTTAAACTTACTCATCATCTTAAATGCATACGCATTATTATAGGAACTCATTGCACAGGTATGACTTGCCGTTGCCCTGCTGCCAACTCCGGTATAGTAAGCCTCTGCAGCAATGTTCTCCACAAATCTTGACTCGCTGTCATCCGTTTCATCACAATGAATATCCAGAAGCCTGTCATATTTCACTGCAAGTTCAAATGCTTTTTTCACGGATTTCTCTCCCAGCTCTCTTGTAAATTCAAAATGTGGAATTCCTCCGACAACATCTGCCCCCATTTTTAAGGCTTCCTCTACCAGCTCATCTCCGCCCTTGTACGCATAATAGCCTTCCTGAGGAAATGCAATCAGCTGCAGATAAAGATAATCCTTAACCTCCTCCTTGACTTCAAGCATTGCCTTAAGCGCCGTAAGGTTCGGATCAGTAACGTCCACATGAGTTCGGATATACTGGACACCATTTCGTATCTCTGCCTTGATTCCCTTATAAGCACGCTCCTTAATATCCTGAATTTTTAAAACGCTTTTGGAATCCGACCATTTATCAATTGCCTCAAACAATGTTCCCGAACCCGTTCCTTCTGCCGGAACATTTGCTGTATCAATGTAATCCAGATGAATATGGGATTCGACATATGGTTCACAGACAAGTCTTCCCATAAGGTCTGTCTCTTCTTCTGCCGTCAAAGGAAGCTGTCCCGCCGGAACAATTTCATATACCAGTTCTTTGTCCACCCATATATCAAACAAACCCTTTTGATGTCTTAATTTTGCATTTCTGTATACCTTCATTGTCATTCCTCCCTTTTCATCAATAAAAAAAGCGCCAGATTTTCCAATCTAACGCCTTTGTTAAATGTTTCCTGTTTAATTTTATATGATTTTATGCCAAAAAATCCTCTCTGTCAATGTACTCTGTGCACATTTTAAAAAAATTCCCTGTGCAGATAATACAGCTTTTTATCAAGGGATTGTACTCTGTGCACATTTCGTCATTCAAAACTGCCCTTTTTCCTCTAATATAATTGACAACGTTTCTTTTTCACTGATATATTACAGTTACAGAATAAAGAATGGAGGTAACTGTCATGAATAATTATGTCATTACAATTGCCCGCGGTTACGGCAGCGGTGGAAGCCACATCGCAAAACAGCTTTCCGCAGATTTAAACATACCATATTATGATACGGAAATCCTGACAATGGCTTCTGAATTAAGCGGTATTAACGAAAGCTTTTTCTTTGAAGCAAATGAAAAAATCAGCAAAGGCCAGCTTACCTTTTCCGGGAAAGTCAAGAGCGATTTTCTCTGGAATGTAGTTCCACCACAGGATAAGCGTTATCTTTCCAATGAAAATTTATTCGCATATCAGGCAAAGATTATTCTCGGACTTGCATCAGCCGGGAAACCTTCCTGCATCATCGTTGGTAAAGCGGCAAATTTTATACTCCGCACTTTTCCAAATGTGTTAAAGCTTAATATCCAAGCACCAATTGACAAATGTGTTTTTAATATCATGGACCGCCTTGTTGTGGAAAAGAAGGAAGCCCAGAAGGCTATTGAACAGACTGACCAGTACCGTAAAAATTATTACAAATATTATACTGGTCGTGAATGGCTTGATCCGACAGAATATGACCTGTCCATTAATACTGGCTCCATCACAGAACCAGATGCCGTTATCATGATAGAAAATGTCCTGAAACAGCGTTTCCCTCAATGTTTTTAATATACTCCCCCCTGACCCCGGAATCTTATTTACATTCCGGGGTATTTTCTACACTTCTTTTCCTCTTTTATTCTATACATTTTTTTGCTATAATTATATATTATATGCTGATAAGCAATTATATATTACAAGAATTATGATGCAAGGAGAAAAATGCATGGCTGACATCAAAATATATTCTATTCAAAAAGAAATCTGCGAAGTCATAAAGGGAAAAGATGAAATTATTGAAAAAGTCCTGGCTGTTATTTTTGCCGGCGGACATGTACTGCTTGACGACATTCCAGGCGTTGGAAAGACTACTCTTGCTCTCTCCATTGCCCGTTCCATGTCTCTTGATTATAAACGTGTCCAGTTTACTCCTGATGTTCTCCCTAGTGATATTGTCGGTTTCTCCATGTATAATAATACCACCAAAGAATTCGAATATAAGCCTGGTGCAGTCTGCTGCAATTTGTTTCTTGCCGATGAAATAAACCGTACTTCGCCTAAGACCCAGTCTGCTTTATTAGAAGTCATGGAGGAAGGAAATGTTACCGTCGACGGCATTACCCATAAGCTTCCGGTTCCTTTTACCGTAATTGCCACGGAAAATCCAATCGGTTCCTCCGGAACACAACTGCTTCCGGAATCCCAGCTGGACCGTTTCATGGTATGCCTTTCTATGGGTTATCCGGGTCATGAGGATTCCATTAATATTCTTAAAAATGTGGTAAATCCTGCGATTAATGACGTGCGTCCGATTATTTCTCCGGAAGAATTAATCTTTATCCGGAAAAATGTGGATGAAATTTATGTAAATGATTGTATTCTGGATTACATTACCTCTCTTGTGGAGGCAACAAGAACCAATGAATACATCTCACTTGGCTCAAGTCCACGTGGCGCAATTAATATTTTAAAGCTTGCAAAGGCTGTTGCATTAATGAGAGATCATAATTATGTTACTCCGGCTGATATTGAATATATTTTCTGTGATGTACTCCGGCACAGAATTCGTCTTTCCAGCAAGGCAAAAGCAGAAGGTCTTTCCGTTGACGAAATTTTAATGAATATTTTTCACTCCATCCCTGTACCAAAAGGGAATTAAATCATAAAGGTGACCTGAATGAAAAAATCCATTGTCCGATATTTTTCCATAATTGGATATGTTTTCTTGCTGTTATTTAATTGCTTTATGTTCTATTTTCTGGGCAATTATTTTAACCTTATTTTTCTGGCGGCATTACTCATCATTCCATTTGTCGCTTATGTTGCCGGAAAGATTTTATTATCCTGCATTACAGCTGAAATAAGCGGTGCTTCTCTCGTCGAAAACCGTAAGGATGAATTTATTTTTCAGGTTTCCGTAAAAAATTCATCCATTTTATTTACAAATAATGGTATTCTTTCCGTAACTGTTGCAAATCCGTTATTTCAGGAATCCGTTACTCATACATTGAATCTTCCTGTCATTCCGTTGGGCAAAAGTTCGGTCAGCTATCCGGTAACCAGCCGTCACTGTGGTATTGTTACCATTAAACTGGAAGAAATATACCTTTATGATTTTTTAAATTTATTTACTTTTCATAAGACCCTGGATATCGTTCGGGAAATTCCCGTTTTTCCGGATTTAGATGTCATTAATGATGATTTCTCCATGGATTTTTCAGAAGGGTACAATAACCTGGAAGAGAGCCAGACAAAGGGAAATGATTCCACCGAAGTCAGTGATATCCGGGAATACATCCCCGGCGACAAATTGCAGAATATTCATTGGAAGTTATCTGCAAAAAAGGATATCCTGATGGTGAAGGAGCATGTAAGCCTGACTTCTTCCCAGCTGCTATTTTATATTGAACTTGCCAATCCGGCAGAGGGTATTTTAGATAAGATACTGGATACTGCATATGGTATCGGAAACTTTCTTTGCATCTATGGAATTCCTTTTTCTTTTTTCTGGTATTCCACCCGGCAAAGAACCTGTCGTTTCTCCACAATACTTAATTCTGCTTCCTTAAGAGACACCCTGCTGGAGGTATTGTATGAAGTACCTCTTTTGGATTATAAAAGTATGGAGAATCAGATAAAACAACTATCCGGACACGAAAATTTCATTACAATAGGTGTAGATTATGTTATGGAAAAAGACACATCAGGAAAAAAATGATTATAGCAGCATCATAGGATTGAATAATACCGAAGAACTTCGTTTCTCTTCTTCTGGTGATTTTCTTCTTCCTGTTTCACGAGCAATTCTCTGCTTTCTTCTTACGGTGGGAAGTATCTGCGGATTTGCTTCTTGTTTTGGTGCCCAGTTTCAATTAACTTCTGTTCTCGTTTCATTATTTTCCTGTTCTCTTATCATCGCTTTTGTGCGCAATTTTCACTCAAAGGCTCTGAAGAATATTTGTTACGTTGGCTTTTTATTTTTCTATATCCTGTTTATTCTCCGTTTTTACCGCTATGTCAATAGTGGTTATCATGCCATTGTCAACCTGACCTACGCCTCCCTGGAAAATTATCTTGGGATTCCGGCTCTTGTTCATTATGAAGAAATTATTGAAAATTCTTATTTGACCATTACCTTTTTTCTTATATTTCTGGGCATATTTGAATTACTTTTATATCACATGTGGATTGGTGAGCACATTAATCTTCTTACTATTTTTTTAGTAAGCTTTGGTCCTCAGATTGTTCCACTTTTTATTAATACCATGCCGGAAAATTTTTATCTGGCATGTCTGCTTACTGCATTTATTGCCCTCATTATCTTACGTTTTGGCATGCATATCCATAATCATCCGAGGAAAAACCAGTCTTATTCTGTTTTTCGGAAAAGAAATCCCTGGACGTTTTCCATAAAAGGATTTTCCTATGGTGTCAGCGGCATTAACTACTTTATGTCGTTGTTTACATCCTTTTTGCTCTCTTTATGCATTTTACTGATTGTAAATACAACTGTTCCATATACTTCTTTCAAAAATAATACTTCTGTAAGTGTCCTAAAACAATCCGTTACAGATAAGGTCAAATATCTGGTTACCTTTGGATTAAGTGGTTACTTTAACCGCTATACTGCAACCGGCGGACTCAATGAAGGACAGCTTGGCGGCATTTACTCGGTTCGTCCGGACTATGAAACGGACCTTACCGTCCGTTATGTACCTCTGTCATCACAGCCTTTATATCTGCACGGATTTGTCGGCATTGGCTACACAGACCGTCAATGGTATAATGCTGACATGCTATACTCCAACAAACTTTTATCCAGTGAAAATTATAAGTTATTATGTGAGGATGTCTCTCTGACAAATGAGTTTTCAGCTCTTAAGTCCCAGGATATTCTTCACTCTCCATATCGTTTGGATGTCACAAACATAGGTGCTTATCCAAAATATGCTTATGCGCCATATTACACCGACCCTTCTCTCCTGGAGATTTATCCTGCTTTTGCCGATACCCCTTATCTCTTTTTGAGAAACCGCACCAACACCTACACCTTTTATCCTGATTCCAGTCTCCAAAACAGCTCTGTTTCTGTTGATATTGACAGTGCTCTTCTCGCTTCTTACCTTCAGGTTCCTTCTGATACCAGAAAGGAAATCCTGAAATTTCTTAGTAAAGAAGGCTTTGATGAGCAGATTTCCACGGAATCTTTTGATTCAAAGAAAACACAGGCCGTTTTAAATTGGCTTTCCAATTGCCTTTCCACAGAATTTACCTATTCACTGAATCCTGGAATTACTCCAAAAGATAAAGATTTTGCAGGATATTTTTTAAATGAATCCCAAAAGGGATTTTGTGCACATTTTGCTACTTCTTCTGTTTTAATTTTACGCACGCTCGGCATTCCGGCACGATATGTAGAAGGTTATGTCCTTACTTCCGAAGAACTTCAAAATGCAAGAGTCGTTGAAAATGCAGATATTTCAGACTTCATCCCGACCTCTCTGGTGGACATGAATCTTCCGGTAGTAGATGTCGACATTGCAGATGATAAAGCTCATGCCTGGGTAGAATATTATGATCCGGCCTTTGGCTGGAGAGTTTTTGAAGCAACCACTGCCTCCATGGATGAACTTTCTAATCTTGATTTCTGGTCTTCCATATATAATTTATTCCGTCAGACACCGACTTCTGAAGAATATGACAAACAAACAGGAACAACTGGTATTTCTGCTAATTCCTTAAGTACCGTAATCGTGCGTGTATTAATTGCCGCCGCTGCCCTGATGATTACAATTGGAATCCTGATCATGATATACCGTCAGATTCGACTGTATCGTTCTTATCACCGTATAAGAAGAAATATCAATGTAAGAAATTATTACAAAATCATTTGCCGTCATATCATAAAACGATATCCGGAATTTGATTTCATTTTAACCTTTACTGAACAATTTGAATTTATTGCTGCTCATTATAAATTAAGCCCTAAGATCAATCCTGCCACACGAAAAAAACTTTCCTTTCTTTTGGAGCAGGCTGCTTTTTCCAACGTTGAAATGTCTTATTCCGAGTATCAATATTCTATGAAATTGTTGAAAATCATACGTCGCAATATTGTATTGCACTTTTAAAAATTGACTATACAAATTGTTTCTTTTGTAGTAAAATATATATACAAAATTTGATCGTAAATAATTGAAAGAGAGGTATACAAACATGGCGCTTGATAATTGCATTTATAAGGGAACTCTAAAAAGCGTTTATTTGGAGAATAATACTGCCATCAAAGTCTTTGAAAAAGAATATCCAAAGGCAGAAGTTCTTTACGAGGCTCTGAATAATGCCCGTGTTGAGGACACCGGACTTAATATTCCAAAAATTCTTGAAGTTACCATGATTGATGGAAAATGGGCTATCCGCAGAGAATATGTAGAAGGAAAAACTCTATACGAGCTGATGAAAGAGCATCCGGAAAAGATTGACACCTATCTTGAAATGATGGTTGACATGCAGTTAAAAATACATCAGAAGAGAAATCCTTTATTGAATAAATTAAAAGACAAGATGTCAAAGCAGATTAGTGACCTTGATTGTATTGATGATGCAACCAAGTATGATTTGCATGAAAAGCTCGAAGGCATGCCAAAACATACCAAGCTTTGTCATGGTGATTATTGTCCAAAGAACATTATCATTGATAATGAAGGCGAACTTCACGTAGTTGACTGGGTTCATGCATCCCAGGGTAATGCCAGTGCTGATGTGGCAAGAACCTATCTTCTTCTTGCACTGGATAGTAAAGAAATTGCAGATAAATACATGGATTTATTCTG
>CAMEUH010000033.1 GCA_945938055.1 uncultured Eubacteriaceae bacterium
CTTGCCATGATTGATGAAGATACCGAATATAAAATGAGAGAGGAATGAAAAAAGGGCTCGACCATACCGAAAGGGATGCAGATTGTCAAAAAAAGAATTGTAACTCTCCCATGTAATATGGTATTATATTCATAAGTATGTAAACAAAAGTGCTCCATGCCGTAAAACTTGCGGTACGGGCACTTTTAGCAATAAAACAACCTGCGGGGCAGGCATGACAGGAGGATAACATGAGCGTTAAAAGAGTATATGTTGAGAAAAAAGCACCATATGCTGTAAAGGCGAAGGAACTTAAGGAAGAAATATCAGGTTATCTTGGTATTGATTCCGTGACGGATGTAAGAATCTTAATCCGTTATGACATTGAGAATTTATCAGACGAGACTTATACAAAGGCATTGACCTGTGTATTTTCAGAGCCGCCTGTTGATAATGTATATGAGGAAAGTTTTCCAATGGAAGCATCCGATAAAGTGTTTTCCGTGGAGTATCTTCCGGGACAGTTTGATCAGAGAGCAGATTCGGCAGAACAGTGTGTGAAGTTCTTTAATGAAAATGAACTTCCAATTATTAAGTCTGCCACAACGTATGTAATTTCCGGAAAGGTAACGGACGAGCAGCTTTCTAAGATTAAGAATCACTGTGTGAATCCGGTGGATTCCAGATTCGCAG
Organism: uncultured Eubacteriaceae bacterium; assembly: GCA_945938055.1. Classification (GTDB taxonomy): domain Bacteria; phylum Bacillota; class Clostridia; order Lachnospirales; family Lachnospiraceae; genus MGBC120314. The sequence continues at coordinate 673 of CAMEUH010000033.1, forward strand.
ATGACAATAAGCCGGAAACACTTATTACAAAGTTTGATGAGCCGGCAGATGTTATCATTTTTGATGGTTTTACGGAAATGGCAGAAGATAAGTTAAAGGAGCTTTATTCTTCGCTGAATCTTGCCATGACCTTTAAGGATTTTCTTCATATCCAGAATTATTTTAAGAATGAGGAAAAGAGAAATCCGTCCATGACAGAAATCAAGGTTCTGGATACATACTGGTCCGACCACTGCCGTCATACAACCTTTTCAACGGAGCTTACCAGTGTGAAGTTTGACGAGGGTTACTATCATGATACCATTGCCGGAACCTATGAAAAGTATTTAAAGGACAGGGAAGAGATTTTTAAGGGACGTAAGGACAAGTTTGTCTGCCTCATGGATCTTGCCCTCATGGCAATGAGAAAGCTAAAGAAGGAAGGGAAGCTTTCTGACCAGGAGGGGTCCGAGGAAATTAATGCCTGTTCCATCGTTGTCCCTGTTGAAGTGGACGGTCAGGTGGAAGAATGGCTTGTGAACTTTAAGAATGAGACACATAATCATCCGACGGAAATCGAGCCGTTTGGTGGTGCTGCAACTTGTCTTGGCGGTGCCATCCGTGATCCGCTTTCCGGAAGAACCTATGTATATCAGGCAATGCGTGTAACCGGTGCGGCAGACCCGACGGTTTCCGTAAATGATACCTTAAAAGGCAAGCTTCCACAGAAAAAGCTGGTTCGTGGTGCAGCCAGCGGTTACAGTTCTTATGGTAACCAGATTGGTCTTGCAACAGGCTATGTAAAGGAAGTATATCATCCGGATTATGTGGCAAAGAGAATGGAAATCGGTGCAGTCATGGGGGCAGCTCCAAGAAGAGCCGTTAAGAGAGAGACATCTGACCCGGGTGATATTATCATTTTACTGGGTGGACGTACCGGACGTGACGGCTGTGGTGGTGCAACCGGTTCTTCCAAGGTACACACGGAGGCTTCCATTGAAACCTGCGGTGCAGAGGTTCAAAAAGGTAATGCACCGACAGAACGTAAGATTCAGAGACTTTTCAGAAGAGAAGAAGTCAGCAAGTTAATCAAGAAATGTAATGACTTTGGTGCAGGCGGTGTTTCTGTTGCAATCGGCGAGCTGGCAGCAGGTCTTACGGTATATCTGGACAAGGTGCCAAAGAAGTATGCGGGTCTGGACGGTACGGAGCTTGCAATCTCCGAATCACAGGAGCGTATGGCAGTTGTCGTTGACCCGAAGGATGTGGAAGAATTCTTAAAATATGCAGACGAAGAGAACCTGGAGGCAACAGAAGTTGCTGTTGTTACGGAATCTCCAAGACTGGTGCTTATCTGGAGAGACAAAGAAATTGTAAATATTTCAAGAGCATTCCTGGATACCAATGGTGCTCATCAGGAGACAACGGTAGAAGTAGACATGCCATCAAAGGATGCCGATTACTTTAAGCCAAAGGAAATCGCAGATGTAAAGGCAACATGGCTTAACATGTTATCGGATCTTAATGTATGTTCCCAGAAGGGCCTTGTGGAAATGTTTGACTCATCCATCGGTGCAGGCTCTGTTTACATGCCTTATGGTGGAAAGTATCAGCTGACCGAGACACAGAGCATGGTTGCAAAGCTTCCGGTTCTTACCGGTAAGTGTGATACCGTAACCATGATGAGTTATGGCTTTAATCCATATATTTCTTCCTGGAGCCCATATCACGGTGCAATCTATGCAGTAGTAGAATCGGTTGCAAGAATCGTGGCAGCAGGCGGTGATGCGAAGAAGATTCGTTTCACGTTCCAGGAGTACTTCAGAAGAATGACAGAAGACCCAAGAAGATGGAGCCAGCCTTTTGCGGCATTACTTGGTGCGTATGAGGCACAGCTTGGATTTGGTCTTCCATCCATCGGCGGTAAAGACAGTATGTCAGGAACCTTTAATGATATTGATGTTCCGCCGACACTGGTTTCTTTTGCGGTGGATGTGGCAAAGGAAAAAGATATTATTACACCGGAATTAAAGACAGCAGGCAACAAGCTTGTGAAGTTTGATATTCAGATGGATGAATTTGAAGTTCCGGATTTTGAACAGGTAAAGAAGTTATATGATGACATTCATCAGTTAATCCAGAAGGGCGTGATTGTTTCCGCATATGCATTGGATTCCCACGGTATTGTACCGGCTGTTTCCAAGATGGCATTTGGTAACAAGATGGGCGTTAAGCTTTCTGCGGATGTGGATAAGAAAGAGCTTTTTGCTGTAGGATTTGGTAACATTGTTGCAGAAGTTCCGGCAGACAAGGTATCGGAAATTAAGACACCACACAAGGTAATCGGTGAGGTTACGGATGATGCGAAGTTTGTATATGGTGATGTTGTCATTACTTTGGATGAAGCATTAGATGCATGGAAGAAGCCGCTTGAAAAGGTATTCCCGACAAAGGCTGTAAAGGGAACAGAAGAAGTTGCTTCTCCGTTATACAAGGCAGATTTCATTCATATTTGCAAGAATAAGGTTGCAAAGCCAACTGTATTTATTCCGGTATTCCCGGGTACGAACTGCGAATATGATTCTGCAAGGGCATTTGAAAGAGCCGGTGCCGACACCATTGTTAAGGTATTCCGTAACCTGGATGCCAATGCAATCCGTGAATCGGTAGAGGAATTTGAAAAGGCAATTAATCAGACGCAGATTATCATGTTCCCAGGCGGATTCTCAGCCGGTGATGAACCGGATGGTTCAGCAAAGTTCTTTGCAACGGCATTCCGTAATGAGAAGATGAAGGAAGCGGTTCATAAGCTTCTTAACGAACGTGACGGTCTTGCACTTGGTATCTGTAACGGTTTCCAGGCACTGATTAAGCTTGGTCTTGTGCCAAACGGACAGATTACGGGACAGGATGAAAATGCTCCGACCCTTACCTTTAATACCATTAACCGCCACATTTCCAAGATGGCATACATTAAGGTGGTATCCAATAAGTCTCCATGGCTTTCCGGTGCAGACCTTGGCGGAGTATACACAAACCCTGCATCCCATGGTGAAGGACGTTTCGTTGCACCGAAGGAGTGGCTGGATAAGCTGTTTGCAAATGGCCAGGTTGCCACACAGTACTGTGACATTAACGGCAATGTTTCCATGGATGAAGAATGGAACATCAATGGCTCCTACATGGCAATCGAAGGTATTACCAGTCCGGACGGAAGATGTTTTGGTAAGATGGCACATTCCGAGCGTCGTGGTGACAGCGTGGCAGTTAATATTTATGGCGAACAGGATCTTAAGATTTTTGAGTCCGGTGTGAAGTACTTTAAGTAATTCCTTTCCGGGAAAATTAGAGTTTGAATAAGAAGTGGTCTTGCGCAGAGGGATATTTCCGATGCGGGAGGCCATTTTTATTGTGAAACACTTCCATAAGGATTGACATTTGTCAAAAATAAGGTAATACTGTTAATGGAAGAGTTCAAAAAGAGGAGTATTTGCATGAAGGGCAAGAAAAAAATTGATTGGTGGAAATTTTTTGGAATATTATTGTTTTTGGCAGGAATAGGAAGTTTCCTGTATTTTATTGAGTTAATGCTGATATTGGGACCGACGACGCAGTTTAACTATTTCTGGCTGATTGTATCCATTTGCTTTGCCGGGCTTGGCATATTGTTTTGCTTTGCCAAGGGAGGGCTAAGCCGTCTGCCAAAGTGGCTTTTGTTTTTAATGGAAGGGATTGTGGCAGTTGGGTGTGCCATTTTTATTATTGTGGAGTCAATTATCATTCTCTGGGGAAGTCAGACTGCCGGAAAGGCAGATTATGTGATTGTGCTTGGTGCCAAGGTGAATGGAACGAATCCATCCTTAAGTCTTAAGGCACGTCTTGACACAGCCGTGGAATATCTTCTGAAATATCCGGAGAGCAAGGTGATAGTAAGTGGCGGAAAAGGACCGGATGAGGGGATTTCCGAGGCAGAATGCATGTATCGCTATCTGATTGAGAAGGGAATTGCGCCCGAGCGGATTGTCATGGAGGATCAGTCTACCAGCACGAAGGAAAATCTGGAATTTTCCGGAGAATTCTTAGACAGGAAGAAGGATTCCGTGGTGTTAATCACCAATGATTTCCACGTGTTCCGTTCGGTAAGAATTGCCAGAAAACTGGGGTATACTACAGTTTCCGGGCAGGCGGCCCCGTCCCTTTGGTATCTGGTGCCAACCAATTATGCGAGAGAATTTCTGGCGGTAGTGAAGGATTTCCTGTTTGGGAATATATGATGGATAAAATTTACGCAAAGCAGGGTTGATTTATAAAATATTTGTGATAATATAAAGATATCTCAATAGGAATCTAAGTTTCTGGTGAATTCTCACCCTTTATTCCAACATTGATGAAATATTTATATTAAGGAGCAAATGTTGATGACAAAAAGAAACGGGTTACAGCAGGATGATGGTGGCAGATTACGGAAATTATTTCCAATGATACCGGAAAGAGGGGAGGTGCGGATGAAAATACAAGCTGATAAAAGTTTATCAGGTTTGTTTGAAAGCTGGGATGCTCAGTAACAGGAAGACTTTTTGGACTTTTGCAGGGGAATGCGAGGCGTAAAAGTATTATATGATTCCTTTTTTAAGGAAATATTCAATCCGGAGTATGCACCGGAAAGGTTAAATGAGTTGCTTTCATTGCTGATTGGCGAAGAAGTAAAAATAGTTACGGTTCTTCCAAATGATTCTACGAGAATTGCAGATGAAAGTTCACTTTTGATTACGGATATTGTTGTAGAGCTTAGGGATGGTAGTATTGCAAATGTAGAAGTACAAAAAATAGGATATATGTTCCCGGGTGAACGAGGAGCATGCTATTCTGCAGATTTACTATTAAGGCAATATAAAAGACTTCGTGGAGAAAAAGGAAAAAAGTTTAGCTATAAAGATGTTAAAACGGTTTATACGATTATTTTCTTTGAGAGAAGTCCACAGGAGTTTCATGATTTTGGACAAAATTATATTCACAAATTTGAACAAAAATCGGATTCGGGACTTGAACTGGAATTACTGCAAAAATACTGTTTTATTGCACTTGACATCTTTCGTAAAAATCTTCAAAATAAAGATATCAATAGTGAATTAGAGGCGTGGCTTGTTTTCTTAAGTGAGGATGAACCAGAAGAGATTGAAAAACTCATAAGACAATATCCAAAGTTTAAAACCATGTATGAAGATGTATATGAATTGTGTCAGAACATTGGGAGGGTGATGCAGATGTTTTCAAAAGAATTGCAGGAATTGGACCGTAATACGGTGCAGTATATGATAAACGTGATGCAGGATGAAATAGATGAGCAAAAATGTAGAATTGATGAATTGAACAGAGAAAATACAAGATTAAAGCAGCTTCTTGAACAGAAAAATATGAAGTGACAAAAAAGATTGTCTCCTACGCATGCGGAGACAATCTTTTTTATTGACAGACGGATAAGGCATTGTTATAATTATTTTAGGCAAATGCCTAAAATAAAAAGAAAAGCAAACGAACAAGGGAAAGCAAGGGAGGCATACAATGAAGAAATTACCGGACGGCGAACTGGAACTCATGATGATTATCTGGGATGCAGAAGGACCGGTATCGCGCGTGGAGATTGAAAGTCAGATGGATAGGAGCAAGGATGTGGTGCCAAGCACTATTTTATCTTATCTTTCAAGACTTGAGGACAAAGGTTTCGTTAAGCGGGAGAAAAGGGGAAAGAATAATTATTACAGTCCTTTGGTTGAGAAGGAACCATATTTAAAGGAAACTGGAAGAAGTATGCTGAATCGTATGTTTGGAGGTTCACTTAAGAATTTTGCGACGGCTCTTTACGATGGTGGGGAATTAAGCAGGGAGGATATTGAGGAACTGCGTCAGTTTGTTGACAGTAAGATAAAGGATTGTTAGAAGGGGTTTGTGAAGGGATGGATTTTCTGTTATATGTAATACATAATATGTTTGTTATCAGTATTGTGATACTGGCAGCAGTTTTCTTTAGAAAAATATTTTCTAAACAGACAGGTTACCGATGGTGTAAAATTTTATGGCTATTGCTTGCAATTAAGCTTTTGATTCCGATTCCTGTTCATGATTTTGTTCGTGATGAGAATATAATCAGAATTGAACTGGAAGGATTTGATAATGAAACGGTAAGACCGGGTGATATCCGGAATCAGGTCATGGCCGGTAATGGATTGACGAATCATAATGTCACTGACAGCAATAATCTTACAAAGCAACCGGAAAAACAAGCAGATATGAAAGAAACGATGCCGGATAAGGTACAGAATCCTGAACCGGATGAAGGGATAATTAGATTTGGAAGGCTATCTGGAGAGAATATCATTGTCTGCCTTATGGCAATATGGTTCATTGTCATGTTTGTAATGCTTAACTTTCATAGACTGCAGTATCAGTATATTAAAAAGAAGTATCTGGATAATGCGGATTGTATTGAAAATGATGACATGGAAGCGATTCTTTGGAAGGTAACAAAAGAATTCGGAATCAGAAGACCGATAAAAGTTCTGGAATGCGATAAACTAAAAAGTCCGATGGTATTTGGTTATTTTCATTCTGTGTTGATTTTGCCAAAGATTCCGTATAGTGAAGAAGAATTAGAGATGGTTTTAAGGCACGAGCTGAATCATTATCGAACAGGTGATATCTGGTATAAACTGTTGATGGTTCTGGTAAGTGATTTGTATTGGTTTAATCCGGTGATTTTATTGATGAAAAATATTGCATTTGCGGATACTGAGTATGTCTGTGATGAAAAATCCGTGTATATGATGTCACCGGAACGGAAGAAACTATATTGTAACACGATACTAAAAACTCTGGAATTTGTGGATAACAAATCCATTTCTCTGTCCACGCAATTTGCAGGTGGAAAAAATTGTGTAAAAAAACGTTTTGAAAATATACTCTCTACTATGAGAAATAAATGGGGAATAGCCATTCTGATGTTCTTGTTCTTTGTTGCACTGGCAGGAACCTCTGTTATGGTAATCAGCAGTAGTGGAAAGAGTGCCTTAATATCAATGAAGAGGGAAATATATGAATCGGATGAAATGTTAGCGGAAGGGGAAAAAATATTTTTATCAACGGATGATGTGGGAGATAACAGAGGAGCCGGTTTTACAGAAAAATATCTTTATGGAATGCATGAATGTGAAAATTATGTGGTAAAGGTATACTTGGATTCTAAGGGATTTCTGGAAATCAGTTATCTTCGGGGAAAGGACGAACATCAAATATATTGCGATTACGACTGGAGTAAGACTGCTTCCACGGAGAATTTTGGAAAAGAACATTGTAGTATTACAGAATATAAAGAATTATTTGGAACTTCGGGACTGATGATTGAACTGAAGAGAGAGAATGGAATTTCCAAATATTTCATGGTAAGCACAGGACGTACGGCAGAGATTATTTTTATAAAAGAGGCAGGGCAATTACTTATAGCGGATATTAATCAGGACGGAGCTAATGAATTAATAGCGCCTTTAGAGAATACCATTTACTATGATTGGGAAAATAATATTTATCAAGTCCGTTTTCTTATGGATGATAATATGGAGCAGATTTTCTTTGATAAAAATAAGGAAGCTTTTTATGTTCAATATCATAATGGTTCGAAGAAAAGAGTTGCGATTGATATAGGAGAAATCAACAGAATTCCTCTGGAAAACCATTCTGAGACAGAGATTGCGGATGATATTAGTGCTCCATCCGGAGATGAAGTCCGAAATATGCGTGAAAAGGTTCTTTCTGGAATGTCAGAAGAAGAGAGAACTCTTTTAAAAGAAACCATAAAGTACTATAATCTATCTTGGGAAGAAGATTATGTTTATGGAAATTATTTTTATTCATTAAGAGATGTATACAGTAGAGAATGGAATCAGAAATATCATTCGAAAAGATTTCTGGATGACATGCAGGAATTATTAACTGTTGTAAAAACAGACGAGTTAAGATATGAAATCCAAAAAATGATTGATTTCATTAAGATGGCGGATGAGACTCATGATGTTGATTATATCATTGAGACATATCATATTCTTCATGACATGGATTATTATCTTTTGCGATATTCGGGTGATATTGTTACTCAGGTGGATTTTTCCGCAGATGTGTCAACCATCATGAGGTATTATGGGGCGCTTTCCCTATACCATTCCAAGGAAGATGTTTATGAAATGCCGGTCATGATGGAAAATGTCAGATTAGCATATGGTAAATTGGATTTAGCAAATGGTAATGTGGAAAGTATTGAATTATGGATGGTACAGGGTGCATACTTTATGGAAGAATATGCTGGTTCTTCTGTTGGAATTTACCCGGAAAATTATCAGGGATATTATGTGCTGAAAACAATTGGAAAGGATGGAAGTGTGCTATCGGAACGTAACTGTAATGAAGACTGGAATGAAGTGAGTGGAATCACTTCAGCAGACAGGCTGTTAAACTTCGGTGGAAACTTTATCATTAACGTAACCGATTATAATGATGATGCTTGCCCGGATTTTACTCTTGGCCAGGCTGCTACATCCTCTGTAAATGAATATGTGATGTATACGGTTAAAGAAGACGGAAAAATAGAATTATTGTGTGAAAGTGTATTGTTAAATACGAATAAGAGTTTTTCCCTTATATTGAATCAAACAGTAAAGAATCATCAAAAATGTATTATAGAAACACAATGGAATAATGCATTTGGAAAGGAGGAAGAGAATTACTTTTACTGGAATAAAGAGAGTAATCTCTATGAACGAATGGAGGAAAATTTTTATGAAAAACAATAAAAAATTATATATTTGGCAACAGGCATAATCCGGATGTTAGCAAATTTGGCTGTGTCAATATTAGGTTTTTGAAGAACTGGGGTGAGCAAATAATATTTTGCATAAATCATATTCTTCATTGAAATACTATTCATAGTATTACAATAAAGGATGTGATTTTTTTGAATAGTGATGATACGGTAAGATTACTACAGGAATGTAATTCCGGAATTAAGATGGGAATCAGTGCTATTGATGATGTGTTTAACAGTGTGTCGGATCGTGAATTGAGTGATATTCTCATTGATGCAAAGAAAGAGCATGAGGAACTGGAAAGTGATTTATCGAAGCTTATGCTGGAATATGATGCAGAGGAAAAAGAGCCGGGTGTCATGGCAAAAACCATGTCATGGGTTAAAACGAATGTGAAGCTTGCGAAAAATGAATCTGACAAAACAGTTGCAAGTCTGATTACGGACGGATGCAACATGGGGATTAAGTCTCTGCACCGGTATCTGAATCAGTATGAGCAGGCAGAGAATAAGGTAAAAAATCTGGTACGAAAGACCATTAATGTGGAAGAACATATGGTGACGAAAATGAGGAAGTATTTATAGGGAAAAGAACTCCTGCTTCATTTTCACAAAGCAGGAGTTCTTTTCACATTACTATTTTTGCGTTGCATTCTTATCAATTACCTTTATGAATCCCTTCTTCCACATGATTCGTGAGGAAAGGATTGCAATCGGAAGCATGAAAATGATTAAAAATCCTACTGCTCCGAAAAGGGAACCGCCGCTTGTGATACGAACCACAAGTGCGAGAACGGATACAATAAGGAGTACAGGAATCATACCCATAACACCGTTTTTAACGACCTTTTTGCCGGAATTGGTGGTGCCGAAGAGACCGAGGGTCATGGAACCGAATAATGCCGGAATCAGGTAATTAGAAGCGGTTTTTACTGCCGGAAGTTCAAATACCGGACTAATCCATGCACTAAAGAGTGCAGCAAGTGCCAGCATGAGAACCGTCATGATGGAGCATACGGCAACGGCAACGGAAGCAATGGCTTCACCTTCCGGAGTATTTGGTTCTTTCTTGGTTAAATTCATTGCATTAACGGCACATGGAACTTTCAGGTTCATGATATTGCCGGTGATGAAGGTCAAATAAGAAGCAGAACCAAGAATCGGGGTGTATGTAATTGCCTCGGAGAAACCAACCGGTATGTAAATTAACAGAATGCCAAGGGTTGCAATATTAAATACCTGTCCGATGGTTGGAAGGCATCCGTAAACGCCAAGGACGATAAACGGAAGTGCAATCATGTATGCAAGTGCAATTACCGTTCCAACACGTCCCCAGCGGTGACACCATGTCTGGAAGGAGTCCAGATTTGTCGTTTTCTTTTCTTTACTCATGATTTTAATCCTCCATTCCTAAGTTCTAAGAAAAAATATTGGTCCATAAAAGAGATGATGCCATACCGGCAATCATGGAAAATGCCATGATGAAATCAGCAAGCCAGCGAAGCTTTGGCTTTTTGGCAAAAATTCCAAGTGCGAGAGCAACCACAAGACCGGTCAGCATGACTGCGGCCTGGATGGTATCACCGATTAACAGAACCGGAATGTAAACAGAAAACATGCAAAGCATGAATACCCCGCTGAAAACGTGTTTCCAGTCACTGGAATTTTCTGTCTTGGTAACACTCATGGAAAGCTTTTTTCCAAATGGAATCAGAATCAAAAATCCACTTAACATACCAATGCTCATAAGAATCATTACGACACCAAACTGTTGTCCGGTAGCATTTTCAAGCATTTCACCACTGGTTGCAAAGCCAATTGCGGAAGCAACACTACTGGAAATCATGGATTCATAGGAGAGCGAGCCGATTACGGATAATCTCCACCATGCCCAGAGGGTTCCCATGACGGAAATCAGAACAAATAAGCCCACAACGATGGATAAGCTTGGTACGATGGAAAAAACAACGCTGGATTTGATGACTTTGTTTACGTCCTCTTTTGTCATTCCCAATTCAAGACAGCGCTTATATGCCTTAATCAGATAAACGATGGAGAATCCAACGATGTAAAGTAAGCCGATTACAATTAAAATAAACAGTAATGGGCTTTGGATAATGTCTTTCATTGTTACCATAAAAAATTCCTCACTTTCAAGTCTTTTTGTATCTTACATTATATTTATGAAGGTATGTCATTACATTATTCTTGGTGTTCGCTAAGCCAGCGCATTGCAGTATAAGCGTAAATGGCGCTTCCTACAGGAAGGGCGTTTTCGTCAAATTTTACTTTTGGATGATGCTGCGGATAGCAGTATCCCTGTTCCGGATTTCCTGCAGCCAGAGCAATCATGATGGAAGGAACTTCATGACTTACATAGGCAAAATCTTCAGAACCGGCAGTTTTTGGCGCCTTTTTTCCACCCTGGGAGGACATGGCACTTAACTGTCCGGCAGTAAATGCACTCTGTGCTCCGTTTAATTCACGAATATATTTTACCGTGCAGGCAGATAAATCCGAATCATTTACCAGAGTAGGGCATCCGCTTCCGAAACTTACAAAAGCCTCAGAACGGAAAGCAGCTGCAATTCCGGTTGCGATGGCGGTCATGCGCTCCTTAATATAATTTCGTACGTCTTCATCATAAGTACGAATGGTTCCGCAAAGTTCAGCAGAATCAGGGATAACATTACCGGCATTACCGGCATGAATACTGCCAAAGGTAAGGACGGCTTCATCGGAAAGAGCCAGTTCTCTTGCATGGATTTCCTGAAGAGCGGTGATAATGTGGGCTGCCGCAGTAATTGGGTCAATTCCTGCATTTGGCATGGAGCCGTGGCATCCCTTTCCCTGAATCTTAATGGTGAAGTAATCTGCAGCCGGTGCACTGACTCCGCCGTCGCAGACGATTGCTGTGCCAGAAGCAAATGGCATTCCTGCCATTACATGAATCATCAGAGCTGCATCCACGTCGGGATTTTTAAGAAGTCCTGCTTCAATCATGTCGTGGGAGCCTTCAAAAATCTCTTCTGCAGGCTGGAACATCAGTTTTACCGTTCCTTCGATTTCATCTTCGTGTTTTTTCAGGATTCGTGCGGCTTCTAAAAGCATGGAAGTATGCATGTCATGTCCGCAGGCATGCATTTTCCCGTTTTCCGAAGCAAATTCCACATCGGCTTCTTCCTGGATTGGAAGAGCATCCATGTCGGCACGGATTAAGAATACCTTTCCGGGTTTCTTTCCGCCTGCAAGAACCGTAAAGCCTGATTTTCCACATGGTACAGGTTCATAGCCTATTTCGGTCAGGACGTTTTTAACGTATTCCCGTGTCATGTTCAGATCAAATCCAGTTTCGGGATGTGTGTGAAGATAATGACGGTCGGCAACGATTTGAGCGGCATCATTTTTTGCTTCCGCCAGAATATCAGATGGTGTCATGAAAAGCCTCCTTTATATCTGTTTGATTTTATTATTGTGAAAAGATAAACATATTATACTACGAATGGTACAAAGTGGTAAAGAAGAAATAACATTCTTTACAAATAATGGAAAGAAGACTATAATTTCACACGGAAATTAACATACAACAGTAAGGACGGAGGAAAATAATTCATGAATAAGGACTTAACGGTTGGAAGAGCGGAGATTGTATTATGGAAATTTTCCATACCACTTTTTGGAAGTATTATTTTTCAGCAGCTTTATAATATTGCAGACAGTCTGATAGCGGGAAAGTTTGCCGGTGAAAATGCCCTGGCGGCAGTAGGAAATTCCTATGAAATTACGTTGATTTATCTGGCGTTTGCGTTTGGATGCAATATCGGGTGTTCGGTTATTGTTTCACAGCTTTTTGGAGCCAAAAAGTATGCAGACATGAAAACGGCAGTCTGGACTACTTTTCTTGCAAGCGGAGTGTTGTGCCTTGTGCTGACTGTCCTGGGATTTCTTCTGGGACCTGCGTTACTGCATCTGATTAATACGCCTGACAATGTGTTTGCGGATTCTCTTCTGTATTTAAATATTTATACGGCAGGATTGATTTTTCTTTTCTTCTATAATATAGCAACCGGAATTTTCTCGGCAATGGGAGATTCCAGAACGCCGTTTGTGTTTCTTGCGGCTTCGTCGGTTGCCAATATCATCATGGATTATGTCTTTGTGAAGAATTTTCAGATGGGTGTTGCAGGCGTGGCATGGGCAACATTTATTTGCCAGGGAATCAGCTGTGTGCTTGCGGTACTTACGATTTTTAAGAGACTGTCAGGCACTCACTCTGAAAAAAATCATCAGAGGTTTTCGTGGCAGATGCTTGGAAATATTGCCCGTGTTGCAGTCCCAAGTATTTTGCAGCAAAGCTTTGTTTCTGTTGGAAATATTATTCTGCAGAGTGTGATTAACCAGTATGGCTCCGGAGTTATGGCGGGGTATTCAGCGGTAATTAAGCTTAATAATCTGGTCATTACATCGTTTACCACCCTTGGAAATGCCATGTCCAATTTTACGGCACAGAATATTGGTGCCAACAAGCTTTCAAGGATTAAGCAGGGATACCGTGGAGGATTGTTTATGGTATATCTTTTATGTATTCCGGTCATTGCATTATACCTGATGGAAGGAAGGACGCTTTTGTCCCTGTTCATGAAGGAGGAAAGTACCGTGGCACTGGAAACGGGCATGCAGTTTATTACCATTGTGGCACCGTTTTATTTTGTGGTCGGAACGAAACTCATTACAGACGGAATTTTACGTGGCGCCAGTGCGATGAAACAGTTTATGGTGGCAACCTTTATGGATTTAATCTTAAGGGTATGTCTTGCGTTTCTTTTATCCGGACAGATGGGTTCGATTGGAATCTGGCGCTCATGGACGATTGGATGGACCATTGGAACATTGTTGTCCTTGTACTTTTATTGGAGCGGGAGCTGGAAAAAAGTACTTAAAATTTTATAATTTTTTGTTTTTAGACTATCGGGAATGAAAATGTTGTGTTATAATAGGTTAAAATTTTTTGCATCAGGAGGTAAGTTATGTATTCTTTCGAGGAAATCGCAAGTTTTGATCCTGAAGTCGCCAATGCGATGAATGACGAATTGGGACGTCAGAGAAGCCACATTGAGCTGATTGCTTCAGAGAACTTTGTAAGTAAGGCAGTCATGGCGGCAATGGGAAGTCCGTTAACCAATAAATATGCAGAAGGTTATCCGGGAAAACGTTACTATGGCGGATGTGAGTATGTTGACGTGGTAGAGGACCTTGCAAGGGAGAGAGCAAAGAAGCTTTTTGGCTGTGAATATGTTAATGTTCAGCCACATTCCGGCGCACAGGCTAACATGGCAGTCTTTTTTGCAGTATGTAAGCCGGGCGATACCATCATGGGCATGAATCTTGCACATGGCGGACATTTGTCCCATGGTTCACCAGTTAACATGTCAGGAAGCTATTTTAACATTGTGCCTTATGGCGTAAATGATGAAGGTTTCATTGATTACGATGAACTTAGAAGAATTGCATTAGAGTGTAAGCCGAAAATGATTATTGCAGGCGCAAGTGCATATGCAAGAGAAATTGATTTTAAGAAGTTCAGGGAAGTCTGCGATGAGGTTGGCGCTGTTCTCATGGTAGATATTGCACATATTGCCGGTCTTGTTGCAACCGGATTACATATGAGCCCGATTCCTTATGCCGATGTTGTAACCACAACAACCCATAAGACTCTTCGTGGACCTAGAGGCGGCATGATTATGGCTACCGCTGAGGCAAATGAAAAGTATAACTTTAACAAGGCTGTATTCCCTGGAATCCAGGGTGGTCCTTTAATGCATGTGATTGCTGCAAAGGCAGTCTGCTTTAAAGAAGCATTGGACCCAAGCTTTAAGGTATACGCACAGAATATCATTGATAATGCACAGGCATTGGCTAAGGGACTTACAAGCAGAGGATTTGACCTTGTTTCCGGCGGTACCGACAATCATCTTGCTTTGATTGACCTGCGT
>CAMEUH010000034.1 GCA_945938055.1 uncultured Eubacteriaceae bacterium
CCAGATCAAAATGTGTGATGCCAAGGTCAAAGGCGGTATGGCACATTTCTTTCATATTTTCGAAACTGCTGTTATTGCCAAAGTTATGCCAGAGACCAAGGGAAACACACGGAAGTTTTAAACCGCTTTTTCCACATCGATTATAAATCATGGTATCGTATCGTTTGTCTGAAGCTAAATATCCCATGGAATTCCTCCTTAAATATAATTTGTTAGTTCTGTCTTTACCTTATCATGAAGAAAGAATATACGTCAACATGAAAAAGATTGCCTGATGGTTTGATAGTAATGCGTCCGACAATGATTGCGAAAAATTTTTGGGGATGATACAATGAAATTAACAAAATGAAGCAGAATGAACGGGAGAAATGTCATATGGAGAAATTAAAGAAAACACTTCGGAAAATTCCAAGGAATAAATATATTTTCCTGCTGTTTGTAGCAATCTATATTGTTTACATTATTGTAAAATGCGCCGGTGGACTAGGGGAGCTTGGTGAGACGGAGCGGATTGCAGCATATGTGGGAATGGGGATTTTTGCGACATTATCGGCAACAGGTATATTACTTAGTGCTTTTGCGTTGCTTACAGGAAATTATCTGGAACAGAATCAAGAAGAAAGTACAGAACCGGAAAGTGAGAGCCGGGAGGACAACTGAAAATGAAAATTGTACCTATAAAAATATCCGGAATATACGAAATAGATAAAAACAAATCCTTAAAAAGAATGAAAATAGAAAAAATGCATAAAAATATCTAAGATTTTTAATACAAGTGAAAAGATTTTTATAGAAAGAATTTACCTTTGTAATGATATACTTAACATGTAAGAAAGAACCGGTTAAGAAAATTTTATTATGGAGGTATTTTTTATGAAGAGAAAAATTATGGCACTCGTGCTGGTGGCAGCAATGGCATTGACAATGCTTGCAGGATGTGGCAGCAAGCCGGCATCAAACAAGGGAGGAAACTCAGGCGGCGGACTGAATATCGGCGTTTGTATCTACAACTATTCCGATAACTTTATGACACTGTACAGAACGGAACTGGAGGCATATCTTAAGGGTATGGGTCATACGGTAACTGTAATGGATGGTAAGAATGACCAGGTAGAGCAGACAAACCAGATTGAGAATTTTATTACACAGGGTGTTGATGTACTGATTATCAATCTTGTACAGTCTTCTGCAGCAACACAGATTACAGACAAATGTCATGCAGCTGGAATTCCGGTAGTTTATATTAACAGAGAACCGGATGATGCAGAAAAGCAGAGATGGACGGATAATGGAATTAAAGCTACATATGTAGGTGCTGATGCAAGACAGTCTGGTACATTCCAGGGTGAAATCGTTCTTTCCTTAGCAGATAAGGGCGATGTAAACGGTGACGGAACCGTGAAGTATGTAATGGTACAGGGTGATCCGGAAAACGTAGATGCTCAGTACAGAACAGAGTTCTCCATTAAGGCACTTACTGATGCAGGCGTTAAGGTAGAATGCCTTGACATCCAGAGAGGTGACTGGGATCAGACAAGAGGACAGGAAATCGTAGCAAATGCATTAACAAACTTTGGCAATAACATTGATGTGGTATTCTGTAACAATGATGCAATGGCTTTAGGCGCAGCACAGGCAATCGCAGCAGCAAACAGAACGGTTGGCAAGGATATCTATCTTCTTGGTGTAGATGCTCTTACAGAAGCATTGGAGAAGGTGATTGATGGCTCCATGACAGGTACGGTATTTAATGACCATATCGGACAGTCTCATGCAGCCGGCGATGCAGCAGTAAAGTTTGCAGCTGGTGAATCTCTTGATACCTTAATCGGTGTAGATTACATCAAGGTAACAAAGGACAATGCACAGTCAATCTTAGACCTTTTAAAGTAAAGCTTGACAGAATAGAACTTGGGTGTGTATCGGGCACACCCAAGTTTTCATTCTAATTAGTCTGACGTATGGCGCAAAGGAGGTTATTATGGGCGATTATGTATTAGAGCTGCGGGGAATTTCCAAGAGCTTTCCGGGTGTAAAGGCACTTGATAATGTATCACTGAAGGTTCGACCGGGAACAGTGCATGCGTTAATGGGAGAAAATGGTGCCGGTAAATCGACATTAATGAAATGTCTTTTCGGAATTTACAAGATGGATGAAGGGGAAATCTATCTGGAAGGAGAGAAAGTAACCATCATTAATGCAAATGATGCGTTACATAAGGGGATTGCAATGGTTCATCAGGAATTACAGCCGATTCCGGAGCGGAGTATTGCAGAGAATATTTTCTGTGGAAGATATCCGACCAGAAAAGTTGGACCATTACAGGTGATTGATCATAAGAGAATGTATGAAGAGGCAGAAAGCCTTTTGAAAGAAGTAAGAATGGAATATGATCCGAAGGCAAAGCTGGGTACTTTATCGATTTCCCAGATGCAGTCGGTTGAAATAGCAAAAGCAGTTTCCATGAATGCAAAAGTAGTTATCATGGATGAGCCGACATCTTCCCTGACGGATAATGAAGTAGAAGCATTATTCCGTATCATAGAAGATTTAAGAAAAAAGAATGTTGCAATTATTTACATTTCTCATAAAATGGATGAAATTTTAAGAATTTCAGATGATATTTCCATTATGCGTGATGGACAGTATATTGGTACATGGCTGGCAAAGGAGATGACCATTGATACCATTATTGCCAAGATGGTTGGACGTGAACTGACGAATCTGTTTCCACCGCGTGATAATAAGCCGGGAGAGGTGATTCTGGAAGCTAAGGGATTGACAAGCGTGAATCCGAAGTCCTTTAAGGATTGCAGTTTTACCTTAAGACGGGGTGAAATTTTAGGACTTGGCGGTCTGGTGGGAGCGCAGCGTACAGAACTGATGGAGGCACTTTTTGGAATTCGCGGAATCGCAGAAGGCGAGATTACCTATAAGGGAGAAAAATTCATGGCAAAGCGCCCAAAGGATTCCATTCGGAATGGTATCGGACTGATTACAGAAGACCGCCGAGGAACAGGTATCTTTGGTGTACTTTCCATTGCGGATAACGTATCGGTTGCTTCCCTTGATAAATATGTGGATGCGGGATTTGTATTAAATAATAATAAAATAGAAAAACTGGTGCAGGATAATGTGTCAAAGCTAAGTATCAAGACTCCAAGCTCCAAGACACTGATTCAGTCACTTTCCGGTGGTAACCAGCAGAAAGTTATCATTTCCAGATGGCTTGCCAATGATCCGGATATTTTAATCATGGATGAGCCAACGCGAGGAATTGACGTTGGTGCCAAGTATGAAATCTATCAGATTATGATTACGCTGGCAAAACAGGGCAAGGCGATTGTTATGATTTCTTCAGAAATGGCAGAATTAATCGGAATGTCTGACCGGATTCTTGTCATGTGCAACGGCAGGATTACCGGTGAAGTTTCCGGGGAAGAAGCAACACAGGAAAATATCATGCACTTCGCAACACAGTTTAATTAAGGAGGCTTGTATATGAATACGAAAAAAATTGATTATTGGAAAATATTAAAAGAAAATGTATTGATTTGGATTGTATTGCTGATGGTAATTTATGTAAGCTTTGTTCAGCCGAATTTCCTGTCGTGGGATAACTTCAGTAATATTTCCATTAATGTGGCATGCCGTTTCCTGATTGCACTCGGTATCAGCGGATGTCTTATTACTAAGGGTAATGACCTTTCTGCAGGACGTACGGTAGGTCTTGCAGCATGTATTGCAGGAACACTTCTTCAGAAGCCGGATGCAGCGGGTAAATTTTATCCGAATCTTGGCAACATGAATTTGTTTGTCGTATTATTAATTGTTGTTGCCGTTTGTTGTGTGATTGGTCTTGTCAATGGTCTTGTTGTTTCCTACTGGCAGGTACCTCCGTTTATTGCAACTCTTGGCATGCAGACGATAGTGTATGGTATCTGTCTGGTATATACCAAGGCAGCTCCTCTGGGCAGCTACCGTGAGGATTATACCAATCTGGCTTCCGGTAAACTGTTTGGTGTGATTCCGTATATGTTCTTTGTGGCATTGTTCTTCGGTCTTGCAATGTGGTTCTTGTACAATAAGACCAGACATGGTAAATATATGTATGCAATCGGTGGAAATGAAAATGCGGCAGAGGTTTCCGGTATTAATGTAAAGGCAACCAAAATCCGTATCTACATACTGGCATCGGCATTATTTGGTATTGCAGGTTATTTCCTTGGCGCCAAGGCAGGCGGTGCAACCGTTAATACCGGTATGAGCTACGAGCTGGAAGCCATTGCGGAATGTACAATCGGTGGTGTATCCACAAATGGTGGTGTTGGTAAGATTTCCGGTATCTTAATTGGTGTACTGGTATTCGAACTCTTAAAGTCATCCATGCAGTTCTTACGAATCAATACCTCATGGCAGTATATCGTTCAGGGTATTGTAATTATCGTGGCAGTTGCTCTTGACTTAAGAAAATATCTGGCTAAGAAGTAAAATGGTTTTGAAAGAACCTGAGATTATCATGAATGAATTCAGAAAGATAAAAATGGCATCCGCATTTGGCTTTTACTCTATGCGGATGCCGTATTTTTATTGTGGGAAGATAGTGTATTATGGTATAATCAGGATAAATACTACGGGCAGGTGAGAAAAGGAATGGATTTGTACAAAGTACTTCTGGTAGATGATGAAGAAGAGGTATATGAGGCAATTATCCGTAAGCTGAACTGGGGAGAGCTTGGCTTTGAGGTGGTAGGTTATGCCAGAAATGGACAGGAAGCGTTGGAGATGGCAGAGGAGTTAAAGCCGGATGTTGTCATGACAGACATCAAAATGCCTTACATGGATGGGTTTGAGCTGGCAAGACGTGTGAAGAAAATGTACAAGAACACGAAGTTCATTATTTTTTCCGGATTTGATGAACTGGAATATGCCAAGGAAACCATTAAGATTAAAGCGGAGGAATATGTTCTGAAACCTATTAATTCCAAGGAATTGAAGGAAGTATTTGAACGGTTGAAACAGAATCTTGATGACGAGCTTGCGGAGAAGAATGATGTTGAGAAACTTCGTGAACGGTATCAGAAATCCCTTCCGGCACTGCAGATTCAGTTTTTGGGGACACTGATGGAGGGCAATCTTACGGAATCACAGATTGATGACTTCATGGAAAACTGCCAGCTGGATTTACATGCGGATAATTATGCAGTCGGCGTGATAAGGATTGATTCCGTTCCGACAGAAAATAAAATGCTGTATCTGGAACCTTTAAAGGGGGTCATGGTAGATTTCATGACAGAGGAGATTGCAGCAAGAACGGATGACAAAAAGAAATGGAATTTTCATTGTTTTCAGTATGTGGGAAATCTGGTTGTATTGGTCATGTTTGAAAACGGTATTTCCATCAGTCGTTTTACAGACCTTTTAAATCGTATGTGTCAGACGGCAGAACGATATCTGGGCATCAGTGTGACGGCAGGAGTGGGGCAGGCGTGCAATCATTTGTCGCAACTGGACTTTTCTTATACAGGAGCATTGGAAGCGTTATCATACAAGGTAATATTTGATGACAGCAAGGTCATCAGTATTACGGATCTTGAGCCGGACCCATATGATGTAGGTTACTTAAATGATGTGAATATTGATGAAATCATTCGTGGAATTAAGGTTTTAACGGATGATGAAATACAGGAACTGGTAGAACGGTTTGTGGAGAATATCAGGAAGGCAAAACTTCCGCTTCCGAAATACCGCGTGATTGTCATGGAACTGATAACGGAGCTGTTAAAGATGGTAAACGTGTATCAGCTTGATGTGGAACAGGTATTTTCCGGGGACAAGAATATTTATGATAAGGTATTGGCGTTAGAATCTTCAGAAAGTCTTAAAGAATGGCTATATCATATCTGCATTCTGATGAAGAACAGTATCCGGAAAGAGCGTAGTGATTCGGCCAAGATGATTGTGGAAAAAGCCATGCACTATGTGGAAGAAAATTATTCTGATACGGAACTTACCGTGGAGGGATTAAGCGGAATACTAAATGTCAGCGCTGCTTATTTTTCCACGATCTTTAAAAAACAGACCGGACAGAGTTTTGTGAATTATCTGACACGGGTGCGTATGGAACATGCGGTGGAGTTATTAACAACCACAGATGATAAAACATATGTGATTGCAGAAAAAGTAGGTTATATTGAACCCAACTATTTTAGTTATGTATTCCGGAAACATTTCGGCATTTCGCCATCAAAATACAGAATGAATCAAACGGAGAATTATGAAGAGAAAATTTAAAGGTTTCATGAAGCATTTAATTGCATATTACAGTAAGCGAAGTCTTACTTTGGTAATTTCCATGTCCTTTACCCTGGTTGCGGTATTGTGCGTGGGAATTTCCAGTGTGGTTCTTGCAGGATACTTTTCAGAAAAGATGGAGGAAGAGAATGCCCTGAATGTGAACCGGGTAATCAGCCAGGTGAATAACAGCATTGAGACGTATGTCCGGGGAATGATGCGTATTTCGGATTCAATTTATTATACGGCAATCAAGGATATTGATATCTCAAAAGATAGTATCGCAAAGGAACTGAATGTGCTTTATGAGGCAAATAAGGACAATCTTGTCAGTATTGCCTGCTATACAAAGGATGGAAAACTGGTGGCAGCAACACCGGTTGCAACGGTGAAGGAAAATGCAGACGTGACAAAGCAGGGATGGTTTGTTACGGCAATGAACCGGGTGGAAAATTTACATTTTTCAAGACCACATGTACAGAATCTTTTTGATTATAATCCATACCGGTATTACTGGGTTATTTCTTTAAGCCGGGCGGTGATATTTAATGATAATGGCCAAAATGAAGGCGGGGTTCTGGTTGTAGACATGAATTACAGCGGCATTGAACAGGTACTCCGCCGGATGAATCTGGATGATAATAAAGAGTATGTGTATCTGATGGATGGTGATGGCAATATTATTTATCATCCAAAGCATAAGCTGATTAATGCAGGAATCATGGAGGAAAATAATCTTTCTGCCGCCGGATATGAGGATGGAAGCCATGACGAAGAGTTTCAGGGCGAAGAAAGAATTGTTACGGTTAAAACAGTTGGATACACAGGCTGGAAAATTGTTTATGTGGTAAAGCGCAGCAGCTTTGAAGTGGCGAATACACAAATCCAGTGGTTTGTTTTATTTGTAGTATTAATTACCATGATTCTTCTGGTTTTTGTGAATCAGTTTATTTCACTCAAGGTGGCAAAACCTATTGAGGATTTGGATGAGTCGGTAAAGGAGTTGGAAAAAGGCAATCTGGATGTGGATATTTATATTGGTGGAACCCATGAAATTAAGCATCTTGGTCAGACATTGAATACGGTGGTTGCAAGATTAAGACAGCTGATGGAAGATGTGGTGCGTGAGCAGGAAGAAAAAAGAAAGAGTGAGCTGGATGCCCTGCAGTCCCAGATTAATCCGCATTTCCTTTATAACCCGCTGGATGCCATTGTCTGGATGATAGAGAGCGAGCGGTATGAAGAGGCTATTTTCATGATAACCCAGCTTGCAAGTCTGTTCCGGATTAGTCTTAGCAAAGGAAGAAATGTGATTTCCATAGAAGATGAGCTGACACATGCACAAAATTACATGAATATCCAGAAGGTACGTTACCGGAACAAATTCCAGGTTGAATATCATATTGAGGATTCCATCCGTCAGTACTGTACGGTAAAACTGGTAATCCAGCCGATTCTTGAAAACGCAATTTATTATGGCATGGAAGCCATGGATGGCGATGGACTCATTCAGGTGAAGGGATTTGAGGACAATGGAAAAATCCAGATTCATGTTATTGACAATGGATTAGGCATGAGCAGCGAACAGGTGGAAGGTCTCCTGTCAGGAACGGCAAAGCAGGCCTCAGGGAAAAAAGGCTCGGGAGTTGGTTTGTGTAATGTTCATCAGAGAATTCGTCTCCGGTTTGGTGAAGAATATGGACTTAAGATAACAAGTGTACCGGATGAAGGTACGGATGTCTGTATCTGTCTTCCAATGCTGACCTGTGAAGAATATTATGGAAAGGCAGGTGGCAAAAATGACTAAAAGCATGAGAAATACATTGCTGGGGGGAATGTTTATTTTACTGATGGCATTTCTGTTGTATCGTTTCTGGGGAATGGAGATGACTGACAAACGTAGTTATCGGATTTCTGTGATTCTTGAGGATGCGTCTTCTGAACGATGGAAACTTTTTAAAGAAGGAATGGAACAAGCTGCCACGGAGTATCATGTTGAGCTGGAGATTTGTAATATTAATGAGGAAGATGAGATTTCCGTACAGGAGGAGATTATTGCCGTACAGCGGGAAAATCGTGCAGATGGAATTATTCTGGACTGTGCCGACAGTAGTGCCTTAAATGATTATGTCAGGGAGAATTCATCCATCATTCCAATGGTACTGGTGGAAAATGATATCAATGATTCTTTTTCTGGTTCGTATGTATCTGCCAATAACCGGGAAATGGGAAAAGGAATTTCAGAGTGTATTCAGAAGGAGTCAAAGATTGGCATTATTTCGGGATATACCAGCCGGAATTCTAATTTAGACAGACTTGCCGGTTTTAAGGAAAATATTAGCGAGGAACAGATAAAGTGGGTTTTACAGGATACGAGTGAATTGGCAGACTATGTGAAAAGATATCCGGTTGATACGCTGGTTATTTTGGAAAATGTGGTTGCTGATGAATTCATTGAACAGATGCAGGAAAAGAATCAGGAGGGACTGTATCGGAACACGGAAATATGGGTTATTGGGAACAGCAATAAACTGGTATATTTTCTGGACAAAGGGATGATTAACGGGATGGTGGTTCCGAATGAATTTGGAATGGGTTATAAAGCCGTGGAATCTGTTGTAAATATTATACATGACAATCAGGTGCGTGATGAGGAGGTAAGTTATACGGTCATAACCAGGGAAAATATGTATGATAGTGATATACAGCGAATTATTTTCCCGATTGTACAGTAATAAAAAAAGCATGGAAAACAGGAGCAGGTGCGAATGAATAAAAGAAGATTAAAAATGGCTGTCATTTTATGGATGATTTTATTATGCACAGGATGTACGTCTGGTAATTCTCTAAAAGAAAAGGATTCCACCATGAAAATCGGAATCACGATTTATAATCAGTATGATACTTTTATTTCAAGCATGGTGCAGGAGATTATGGGGTACAGTCAGTCCATGGAGGAAGAAAAAGGAATGAAGATTGTTCTGGATATTGTGAGTGCGGCAGGAAGCCAGACCGAACAGAATGATCAGGTTGAAAAATTTGTGGAAAATGAATATGATATTATTTTTGTAAATCTTGTGGACCGTACAGATCCGTCTTTCATCATTGAAGAAGCAAAAAGTGCCGGAATCCCGGTGATTTTCTTTAACCGGGAACTGGTGGAGGAAGACATGGAACGCTGGGATGGACTGTATTATGTGGGCGCGGTAACCGTTGAACCGGCAGTCATGCAGGGAGAAATTGTGGTAGAGGCATATGAAAAGAATCCGTCCATGGATAAAAACGGAGATGGAATTTTGCAGTATGTGATGCTGGAAGGGGAAGCCGGGCATCAGGACGCTATTGTGCGAACGGAGCAGTCGGTTGCGACGATTGAAGAATCGGGGATTTCACTGGAAAAGCTGGGTTATGGGATTGCAAACTGGGACCGTTCCCAGGCACAGACCAAGATGCTGGAACTTTATAAGGAATCAGGAGAAAGAATCGAACTGGTTCTGGCAAATAATGACGATATGGCACTAGGCGCCATTGATGCCCTGGAAAGTCTTGGAATCCATAAGGGACAGTGGCCGGCAATCGTAGGAATTGATGGAACAGCTGTTGGAATGGAAGCAGTCAAAAGCGGAAAAATGATAGGAACTGTTTATAATGATGCAATAGGACAGGCAAGGGCACTGATGGATATTGCATACCGTTTATTTCAGGGAGAAAAGGTTGGCGAGAAATATTTCAGACTTCCACACAGCACCATCACGCAGGAAAATGTGATGGAATATGAGTAAAAAAATAACATTTTTTTAAAATACCACTTGCATTTTTTCATGTGCGGTGGTATTTTATATTTAGAACATATGAATAATTATTCATATGTTCATAAAAACAAATGAATGGAGTGAGCAGATGCACTTTCATGAAGAAAAAGTAGAATGTTGTGAATTCATTAGTGTTCACGAGGATATCGTAAAACAAGTGACAGAACATTTGCCGGATGAGGAGCAGCTATACAATCTGGCAGATTTCTTTAAGGTTTTTGCAGATTCCACACGAATAAAGATATTGTATGTGCTTTCCCAGTCGGAAATGTGTGTATGCGATATAGCACAGCTTCTGAATGCAACCCAGTCAGCGGTGTCGCATCAGTTAAGAACACTAAAGCAGATGCAGCTGGTAAAGGCAAGAAGAGATGGGAAAACTGTTTTTTATAGTTTGGCAGACGACCATATTCAGACAATACTAAAGCAGGGCATGGAACATATCATGGAGTAGATAGCAAAATAAAATGAAAAGCAAAAAAAGGAGAATGGATGATGAAGAAGATTTATATTTTAGAGGATTTGGATTGTGCACATTGTGCAGCAAAAATTGAAGCAGATGTAGCAGAACTTTCCGGTGTTGAGAGTGCGGCAATCAGCCTTATGGCACAGAAGCTTACCATAAACTGCAGTGAGGAAATTAAGGATACACTTACGGCAGATGTGAAGAAGATTGTAAAAAAATACGAGCCGGATGTTGAGGTCATTGAAAAATAATCTGTGAGCAGAGAAAACGATTTGCCGGAGGAATTTTGTCATGAAGAAAATTAAGAAAAGATTTTATCGGATACTGGCAGGAACAGCGGCATTTGTGGCAGCACTGCTGGTAGAAAAATATGTGGAATTTGGCAGTCCGTCCATGGAGAATAACGTAGAATTGATATTGTTCCTGATTGCTTCTTTTATCATTGGCGGGGATGTCATTAAGAAAGCAGTCAGCAATATT
This sequence comes from uncultured Eubacteriaceae bacterium, assembly GCA_945938055.1. GTDB lineage: Bacteria > Bacillota > Clostridia > Lachnospirales > Lachnospiraceae > MGBC120314. Next base: position 11,054 of record CAMEUH010000034.1, read on the forward strand.
ACAAGAGGACAGGTTTTTGATGAGCAGTTTCTTATGATGCTTGCAACCGTATGCGCATTTTTTGTGGGAGAATATCCGGAGGCAGTGGCTGTTATGCTGTTTTATCAGGTAGGTGAGTTGTTCCAGTCCTATGCGGTATATAATTCCAGAAAGTCCATTAAGGATTTAATGAATATCCGGCCGGATAGTGCCAATGTCATTCGGGAAAATGAAATCATGGAAGTAAGTCCGGATGAGGTGCGGCTGAATGAAATTATTCTTGTAAAACCTGGTGAGAAGGTGCCACTTGATGGTGTGGTTACAGAGGGAACGTCAAGCCTTGACACTTCAGCACTGACAGGGGAATCCATTCCAAAGGATGTGTCGGTGGGAGATGGCGTAATTTCCGGATGTATTAATATCAATGGAAATTTAAGGATTCAGGTAACAAAGGAATTTGGGGAATCCACGGTCAACAAGATTCTGGAGCTGGTGGAGAATGCAAGCTCCAGAAAGGCAAAAACAGAGAATTTCATTACAAAATTTGCAAGATATTATACACCGATTGTGGTGATACTGGCAGTGCTTCTGGCATTTGTGCCACCGGTAATTCTGGGATTTGGTGAAGGTGGTTTTGCATTCAGTAGTGCAGTATTTTCCAAATGGCTTTACCGGGCACTTACTTTTCTTGTAATTTCCTGCCCGTGTGCACTGGTAATTTCCATTCCACTCAGCTTCTTTGGAGGACTGGGTGGAGCTTCCAAGAGAGGTGTTCTGGTAAAGGGAAGCAATTATCTGGAAATCATCTCAGATGTGGAAACGGTGGTATTTGATAAGACGGGTACATTAACGAAAGGTAATTTTGTCGTATCCGGCATCCAGGTGGAAGAGGATTTTGAAGGCGGCAGGAAAGGACTTTTGGAGATCGCAGCACATGCAGAAGGCTTTTCTGGTCATCCGATTGCAAAATCCCTTGCGGATGCATATCGAAAAGAAACGGGTAAGGAGATTGACACCAAAAGAGTAACCGATGTACTGGAGGAACCGGGACATGGTGTATCGGTAAAGGTTGACGGAAGGAATGTACTTGCCGGAAATGATAAACTGATGAGGAAAGAACAAATTTCCCATAAAGAAAATGATGACTATGGAACTATCGTGTATATTGCGGTAGATGGAAAGTTTGCCGGAAGTATTGTTATATCGGATGAAATAAAACCGAATGCAAAAGAGGCTGTTACCCGGTTAAGAAATCGGGGCGTGAAAAATCTTGTCATGCTGACGGGAGATAATCCGAAAGCGGGAAATAAGGTGGCGGATGAACTCGGATTAGATACGGTGTATGCACAGCTTCTTCCACAGGAAAAGGTGGAAAAACTGGAAGAAATCATGAAGAATTCCACAGGCAGGGTGGCCTATGTGGGCGATGGTGTGAATGACGCTCCGGTACTTGCCATGGCAGATATTGGTGTGGCAATGGGAGGACTCGGAAGTGATGCTGCCATTGAGGCCGCGGATATTGTCATCATGAACGATGAGCCGGGAAAAATTGCAACCGTAATGGATATTTCGAAAAAGACAATGCTTATTGCCTGGGAAAATATTGTTTTTGCCATCGGAGTCAAGGTACTGGTATTATTTCTTGGTGCAATCGGCCTGGCTTCCATGTGGGCAGCAGTCTTTGCGGATGTTGGAGTAGCTTTTATTGCAATTTTAAATGCAATGCGTTCCGGAAGAATCCGGGAGTAGCGGAATATGTAGGAGAATATGACACAAGGTCTTTGCATAAGCAGGGACCTTGTGTTATATTATATTTAAGATTTTTGTTTTTGAAATAAGGGGAATTATAGAATATGGGAGTTGAGAAGATGGGCTTTGATGAGTGGTTTGGAAAGGAAACAGGACTTGTATTAAATGGGGGCGGCGGAAAAGGTGCGTATCAGATAGGCGCTTTTAAGGCTCTTCGTGAGGCAGGATTGAATGAACTTGTGACAGCAGTTGCAGGGTCCAGTGTAGGTGCATTAAACATGTGCTTATTTAATTATGATGACGGGGCGGTAGGAGAGGATATCTGGATGCATATCACACCAGAGCAGTTTATTGAACCGGATTTGGAACTTCTGGATGGAAAGGAAGGTCTGGTCAGCCGTGAAGGCCTGCTTCAGATTTTAAAGAATTATATTGATCTGGAGAAACTGCGCAGCAATCCATTGGATTTATATGCAACGGTGACGGAATATGACGGAGAGGAAGAGGGAAAATCCGAAGCCAAATACATGAAACTGAATGGCAGGAGTGACGAGGATATTAAACAGATTCTTTTGGCATCTTCCTGCATGCCGTTTGTATATGAGCCGGTTATCATGAATGGACTTACTTACAGAGATGGTGGACTTACGGACAATCTGCCGATTAAGCCTTTATATGACATGGGAATCCGCCAGTTTATCGTAATACTGTTAAACAACGAGGGAAAAGTTCCCGTGGAACGTTTTCCAGGCAGCAAATTCCTTATTATCCGTCCTTCTAAGAACCTGGGAGATACGGTAACGGGAACACTTGATTTTACGGCCAAAGGCTCCAGGGAAAGAATGGAGCTGGGCTATCTTGACTGTGCCAGAACGATTCGTTTTTATGGTCAGGAAAATGTGGATCTGGATGAAATCGCCCGAATTGAGTTAAGACAGCTGGAAAATAAAATCCGCGTGGAAAACTCCATGAACCAGGCAAATTCTGACATGAGTAAATTAAATGACATCATCAACAAATATATGTAAGTTGCACCAGCGCGAATATTGTTCTGCTCTTTGCTATGGCTGGCAGGATTCATACTGGCGCAATGATATACGATATTTCATTGAAGCAGGTTTAACATGATTTTATTGAATGATTTAAAATACATTATTGAGACACAGGTTGCCCGGTATCCGAAGATGCAGCCGCAGGATGTTGTAAAGCTGGTTTACCAGCATGTGTTTGGAAATGGGCATATGGTATCAAGCCGGGAAAACAGTCTGGATTTTTTGAAAAAAGAATATGAGACGGTAAAATTTGCCCATGCGGGGGAGGACTGGTCCCAGGTGCCATTTACGGAGGATATTGGAAACTGGTATACCAGGGTCAATCTCCTTGCGGTAAAGGATGAAGAGCAGCTTATCAGTCTGAATGATGCGTTTGTGGCATCGGCAGAGCTTTCCGGCGGCAGCCAGGAATATTTCCTTTCAAGGCTCTATTTTCTGCGTGAACTGGCTTCCTATGGGATGTTTGAATTTGATGAGGAAGATATGGCAGCATATCTGGAACAATATGAAAAAGAGGGATATCCGATGGTAAGTCATTCCGGGCGCTATAAGGAATTCTATGACCCGGCATACCGTGTGGTGGATGCAAGGTACATCCGCCTGTTTGGGCTGATTACCAAAATCCGGCATTTGATGAGAGAAAAGGATAAGGTGATTATTGCGCTGGATGGTAAGGCGGCTTCCGGAAAAAGCACGGCAGCATATTTGTTGTCGCTGATTTTTGATGCATCGGTTATTCATATGGATGATTTCTTTCTTCCGCCGGAGAAACGAACGAGGGAACGATATCAGGAGCCGGGCGGTAACGTGCATTATGAACGCTTTCGAGATGAAGTTGCCCGGTATATTAAGAAGAAAGAGGATTTTTCCTTCCGAAGATTTGACTGTTCCATCATGGATTATGGTGCGAAGGTTGAGGTTGAGGCAAAACCGCTGATGATTGTGGAAGGTGCTTACAGTCAGCATATTGAATTCCGGAGCATGTATGATTTGAAGGTATTCTTCGATGTGGATGATGCAGTACAGCGGGAACTGATTTATCAAAGAGATGGGGCAGAAATGCTGGAAATGTTTGAAAATGTCTGGATTCCGCTGGAAAACAAGTACTTTGAACATAGTGAAATTAAGGATAAGAGCGATATTGTGGTGGAATATTGAGAAATGGCTGGAAAGCTGTTGCGTTTGCGACAGCTTTTTGTTTGTGCGCCTTGCGGCGCACGTTTCTAACGGGTGAAAGTCCCTAATCCGCCCTAGTAGTGGGAAGGATACAGCCAAAGACAAGGGTGTCCATCGTGAGGTGGAATCTGAAGGAAGTCGGATGGCAAATCTCTGGTCTGACGAACAGAAATCACATCAGGCTATAGTTAAGGATAAGGTTGCAATACAAACTAAAGTCCAATAACTACTCGGAATTAACTATGGTAAATGTGGCAGATAGGTGGAGAGAAAGAAACGTGTGGT
>CAMEUH010000035.1 GCA_945938055.1 uncultured Eubacteriaceae bacterium
TCAATAAAACCGCCACCTATTGTATAGGTATAATCTGTGGCAGTTCCACCGGAAAAAGCCACACCATCTAACAATCCGGAAAAATCAAGATTAATGGTATCTCCATCCTTAACTGTTCCTTCTGTTATCTGCTTTGACTCTGCATAGCTGTCCAGATATGCATCAATTTCTGCCTGAATCTCTGCATCTGTCACTTCCAAAGAAGTCTTATCTGCATCCACTTCAATATTCTTATAGTCTCCCAGTGTAATGTATTCCTTACACTCTTCTGCTGTCATGTTTTTTACCGCTTCATTAGATTTGTCCGACTTATTGCAGGCTGCCAGGGATACAATCATCATGGCTGCAAAGAGCCCGCATGCTAATCTCTTTTTCATATTCTTCCTCTCCTTCTTATGAAACAAATACCTCGTCAGTTTATCACATTTCCCACAAAATGAAAAGGCACTTCACATTTTTTTCACTTTTCCTGATATTATAATTCTTTTGGAAGATCCTCTTCCAGTATCGTCTTGATGGTCTCATCATCCAGTTCAAGAATCTGAACAATCCGGTCTGCCTGATTAGAAATTGCCTTCTCCAGATAATTTCTGGCATCTCTTGCATTTGCATACGATGCAAGCTGCGCATTAATCCGCTCCGTAAAGAATCGGACTGCTTCCTGCCTTGCCTCTTGTGCTAACTGATACTCCTGCTTTTTTGCCATATTTTCCAGAATAGAAACTTCCTGTTCCGGTGTATAATCCTCAAAAAAGATGTACTTATTGAAACGTGAACGCAGTCCCGGATTAGAGCTCAGAAATTCCTCCATAAGTGCCGGATATCCTGCCACAATCACAATCAGATTGTCACGATTATCCTCCATCGCCTTAAGAATTGTATCAACTGCTTCCTGTCCAAAGTCGTTTTCACCCCGGTTAGCTGTCAATGTATAGGCTTCATCAATAAACAGTACTCCTCCAAGTGCGCTTTCTACCACATCCTTTGTCTTCATCGCCGTCTGACCCACATATCCGCTGACCAGTCCGGAACGATCCACCTCGACCAGCTGTCCTCCCTCCAGGATTCCTAAGGAACGGTATATCTTGGCAAGCATTCTGGCGACAGTTGTCTTTCCTGTTCCCGGATTTCCGGAAAACACCAGATGTTTGGAAACCTCTGGGAGTTTCATTCCACGTTCCTTCCGTATTTTTTGAATCCGCAGAAGATTAACGATGGTTCCAACATCCTCCTTGACCTGATCCAGACCGATTAATCCGTTCAGCTCCGAAAGAATCTCTTCTATACTTTCTTCCTTTAACTCTTTGTCTTTTTCCTTCTGCTCCTTTTCCTGCATGATGTCCTCTCTCTTAAACTTACGCGGAGATACATACAGTCCAAATTCCCGCAAATAACGATCCAGCATTTCACAATAACGTGTCAGTGCTGATAATTCCGCATCGGAAATATCCTTATTAGATGCAATTAGTTCCTGTCCCAGACGCGAATAGGTATCCGCCAGCTTTTTTGCCCTTGTATTTTCTCCGCCCGTTATTTTTCTTCCGGCATCCGTGAGAACAAAATATTTGAACGGAGTAGGAATTTCAATGGAAAATGTCGGTTTTACAATAAAATTTACCATGTCAGGCGTAATCGCTGTCCCCGTTACTTTCTTAATAAAATCTGCTTCTTCTGTCCCCATCACTCCGTCTGCATTGGTAAGATAGGTAAGGAACTTAACAAATTCTGTTTTAAGGCTTTCTCTTAGTGACATTTTCATCGGAGTCTTAATGACTCCCGCTCTCTCTATTTCGTCACAAAACGCATATACTTCTTCCAGCATTTGTTCCAACGTATTCATTTCATCTACCGCCTTAATCTGATATTCCGATTTCTCTAAATAAATCCAGAAAATATTCTACCACATTTCCACAAATTATGCTATGATTATTCTATTCGAATTGAAACGTGCTTATTAGCACGAATAGAGAATGAGGATAGAACATTGAAACGTATCATGCCTGTTTTTTTAATCATCCTGCTTTTTTGCTGTACAGGATGCCAGAAGGAAAAGCTCACCGTTTCTGACTTCATGTTCAACACCTATGTGTCCATTACTGTCTATGGAGAAGAAAACGCCCAGACTGCCCGGGAGGCACTAAAACTTGGACATGAATATGAACAGATTTTTTCCCGTACAATTCCGGATAGTGATTTATCCTTGCTTAATTCGCAAAAGTACCTAAATCAGGCCAATAACGATTTATATGACCTGATTTCCACAGGACTTTATTATTGTGAGCTGACAGATGGTGCATTAGACATTTCCATTGAGCCACTTACTTCTCTCTGGAATGTCACAGCCGAAAATCCTGCTGTTCCGTCCGGACCGGATATCCAGTCTGCTCTATCAAGGGTAAATTATAAAAATATCTTTCTGTCGAATGACGGCAGTATTTCTCTTGAAAACGATGCCTCCATCGATTTAGGTGCCATTGCAAAAGGATATATTGCGGATAAAATTCGACAATTTCTTGTTGAAAATGGCGTATCAAATGGTATTATTAATCTTGGAGGAAATGTGCTGTGCATAGGAAGCAAACCAGATGGCTCTGATTATCATATTGCAATCCAAAATCCCCAGGATACTCAGGGAACCATTCTTACCCTTCATGTGGACGGCATGAGTGTTGTTACATCTGGGACCTACGAACGTTACTTTATATCGGATGATAAACTTTATCATCATATTATTGATTCCAAGACCGGCTATCCTGCTGAAAGCGGTCTTTGTTCCGTAACGATTCTGTCAGAAGACTCTGTAACAGGCGACTGCCTCAGCACCGCATGCCTTGTCATGGGAAAAGAGGATGCTCTGGCTCTCTTAAACTCTCTTGACAACGTATACGGCATTCTCATTGATGATAAAATGCAAATATACTATTCCGATGGCGCCAGTGATTTTCTGGAGAAATAAGTTTATTAAGTAAGGACAAAGTTACGATGAAGATTAAAGACTATCTGCTGGCAGCATTTACCATACTGCTGGCGTTATCCCTATCCATTGCTGCTGTTTTATTTGCAGCACATGAAAAAAGAATGGAGCTTGCACAAAAAGAACCGGTTTCTTTCCAGACTCCGGAGAATCTGCCGGAAGAACTTCTTCCAACAGAGCCCACAACAGAAGAACCAACCACGACAACAGAGGCTGAGACGGTAACAGAACCGCCGACAGAGACAGAGTCACACTCAATACCATCTGATGATTCAAGGATTTATTTTACAAATTATACCTTTCAGACTGTTGACACCTCTTATTTTGATGATGCTGTATTTATCGGGAACTCCAGACTTCAGGGATTTATCCTATACTCAAAGATCCCTGATTTACGTGCCTATACATATGTGGGAATGACTGTTAAATCCTACTTTACCAAGGCCGAATTTAACATAAACGGAACACAAATGACAGCCGCAGAAGCATTAGAAAATACTCCTGACTTTCAAAAGGTATATTTAAAGCTTGGCATCAATGAGCTCGGCTGGGTATCAACGGAGCAGTTTATTGATTCGTACAGTAAAATTCTGGAACATATTTACAGCTGTAATCCGAATGCTATTATTTTTATTAATTCTGTTCTCCCGGTATCGCAGGCTGCCATTGAAAAAGATCCTACTTTAAGTCAGGAAAAAATAATTGAATACAATAAAGCCATACAGGAAATGGCAGCAAAATATGGTGCCTGCTATCTTGATGTAGCAAGCATTTTTACCGGCGAAGACGGTTACATGCCATACGAATATTCCTTTGATGGAGTCCATCTGAATGCGGATTCCATACAGTTATGGCTGAAATATTTATTAGAACATGGAATCGAGGAGAGATAAATGAAAAAACAAATTACCAGACACGCTTTTCTTTTACTAATGATTGCCACTATGTTCATGGCATTAACTGCCTGCTCCAATAACAATGGAAATTCTACAAAGGAAACCACAAGTTTGGTCCCGGTAGAACTCAACATTACAGAAATCAGCCAGTCCATATTAGACAGCGGTGTTTTTGCAGATGAGCTTTCCCAGGTGGATTCTTCTTACTCTGAGATGCTTATGAATATCACAAAAGAAGAATATGTTTCTGCAATGATTTATATGGGAAGTGGTGCCACGGCTGAACGGCTTATTCTTTTTGAAGCTGCAGACAATACTGCTGCTGCCGCATTAGAAGAGAAATGTGCCAGCCACGTTAAAGAACAGGCAGAAGCTTACGCCGGTTATCTTCCGGCAGAGGTTGATAAACTGGAACATGCAATCTTAAAGACTAGTGGAAAATATGTGATTCTCTGTGTCGCAGAGGATTATTCAAAGGCAGAAGAGATGATTCAGGAACTCTTTGTATAATTAAATCAAAATTGATGGCAAAAAGGATGTCCCACGTGGTTGGAAAAGCTTGCTTACCTACCCTGGACATCCTTTTCTTTTGCAAAATTCAGATATTATGCTCGTTGAGCAATTAAATCTGCCATTTCACCCACATTTTTCATTCCAGAAACCTCACCCATGGTGAATTTTATTCCGAATTTCTTTTCTACGGCTACAATAAGATTGATATGTTCGAGGCTGTCCCAGTCTTCGATATCATCTGCTGTCGTAGCATCCGTTACGATAATATCTTCATCATCAAATACATCCTGAAACACTTCATTTAATCCTTCAAAGATTTCTTCACGTGTCATTTAGTCAACCACCTTTATTACTTTATTTTTCTTATTATAAGATGAATCAATGGAAATTGTCCATACAGAATTTCCATCTGCATCCTCTGATTCTTTTTCAAATCCCATCTGTCCGTAGAAATTCTTTACCATGGCATTCTTGGCTGTTGGATAATAATAGCCTTTTATTTGTGTTATGCCCTTTTCTAATGCACGGGCAACAAGAGTATCCAGCATGGCAGCTTCCATATCACGCTTTAATACGCGACAGCTCATAAGCCAGAGTTCCATGTGGAGAATCTGTCCCCTGATTTTTCCGATAACAACAGAGACTACTCCATTATCACCAAATTTATCCTCCAGTTTTCCGTATAACGTAATATAGGAGGCATCTGCTGCCATAGTTTCAATGTCAGCCTGTGAGAGACGTTTTGTCGTCAGATTAAACTGATTACTCTTATTGGTAAGCTGCGCAATTCGTGCCATGTATACCGGCTCAAATGCTTTTATGGTTCCTGTCATTTCAAGAGACTTAAGATAATCCTCATAATTTTCATAAGATGCCATCAGCTGTGCTCTCTTGGCATTTTCCTTATACATTTCATTTCTCTTGGCATCATCCGCAGAAAGGCTTGTTACCTCAAAAAAGCCTGAGCGGTCCAGTGTACGAATATATTTTTCAGGACTCTCCATAGGCGGAACTGCAACTCCCGGTACACTGGTTTCCACAATCGTACGCTCCGCAGGATTATCATCCACAAATACCATGCTGTCCGGCATGATATTCAATTCATTCGCCATTTCAATGATGTTTTGGTCTTTATTATTCCAGTTCGCCTTAATTACGATAAAGTCCTCCGGCTTTAAAACTCCGTCCGGATGGTTCAGACCGGCAATGGCATTGTCATATTCATTCTTGGAATTAACATTTAACAATACTCCCAGGTCTTTATGAGCCTTCAGGTACTCCTGAAATTCTGTATAAACCTGTCCCATCGGAACTTCCTGTCCCAATGCCAGATTTTCAACACCGTCATCACCTACAACACCGCCCCAGAGCGTATTATCAAGATCTAACACCATGGCCTTCTTATTTTTCCCGTAAATGGATTTGATAATTCTTGCAATATTATAGGCTAACTCCGGAATTGCAGGTACTGCCAGTGCATATTTATACATATGCCAGTAAAAGTCATCCAGCCAGCGATCCAAACCATAACATGCTGAAACATAATTGATGTCATTAATATAAAAATTCTCATGACTTTGCGCATATGCGTAAAACTTCTGGTTCAGTCTGGTGATAAAATTAATCCTTCCATGAAAATCACTCGCTTCCATGTTTCCCATAAGGCGGTATCCCGGATACTCAAAATTATTTTGGATTACCGGACACTGATAAACACTGGATAATCTTTCCCACATGGACTCAAAACGATGGTATTCCTCCGAAAGCTTTTCCTCTACCATCCTTTCATCATCCGTAATGGCAGGATATGCCGTAATATTCCGGTTTGTCGTATGCACATATATAATATCCGGTCGGAAGTTCTCCAGTTCTTCATTTGGAAACATGGCATCCTGCCAGTACTGATTATATTCCGACTCATAAAACTCAGCCCTGATTCCAAAATTAAGCAGAAACAGTTCCAGTATCAGCTTAATATCGCTTGTGGTAGAACCACCAAGAATCGCTATTTTCTTATCCAGAAAAGGCTTATCTTCCTGTAGGAGTGCCTTTTTTATGCTCTTTTTCTTCTTGAGGATATATTCACCGTCAAATGGATACTCCAGTTCCTTCATGCTTCCTCCCGCCTAACCGAAATATATCCGGTTTATGCTTATTTTAAAATTATACTATTGGGTGCTGTCCCGAGTGTATAGACTGTTGCGCCACGTTCTTTCATGAACTGCATCATTTTCCAGCCATCATACAGCTGGCTTTCCTCGTATAAAGATTCCGGTCCGTCAAAAAAAGCTGCCTTTGGAGATACAAGGGCATAAAATTCTTCCGTCAGCCCCCAGTTCCCATGATGTCCCATCTGTACATAATCTGCTTTTAAGACATCCTGGTTCTTCCCCATCAGAAATTCTGCCATCTCGTCTTCCACATCCGAACAGAATAAAAACGTCTCTTCCTGTCCTTCCATGCGAAGCATTAACGAACCATTGTTACAGACTGCCTCTGTTCTTGTTCGTACTTCCTCATCATAAGCATTCAGACATGTTATCTTAAGCCCCAGCAGTTCCAGTTCCATTCCGCGTTCTACATGGATTACCGGGAATCTTCCGTCAAATGCCATGGAAAGATACTCCTCATAAACTTCTATTTCATCCCATTCACGTGCCACACTGCGGTACTCTTCCAAATCCATGTAAACATCATAGACCATGTCTACGGTAATTCCTTCCGGATTCTGCATAATGGCATTAAATGCTCCGATATGATCCGGATGTGGATGGGTCAGAATCCATGCATCTACCTTTTTACCATGTTCTAAAATAACCTTTCGGACGGCTTCTGCATTCCAGTCCCAGCCACCGTCAATAACCATCAGTTTCCCATCTGCCGACTCCACGGTATAAAACATCATCTGGACATCCTTATCGGTTCCATATTGTGTAACCTTCCACGCCATGCCATCCTGTTTCCATGCATTTTCCTGAGAATTTCCTCTTGCAAAAAGCACACAAAGTACCACAAGAAGGACTACTGCTGCCACAATCGACCCAATGACTGCTTTTTTCTTCATCTTATTATCTCTCAGCTCTCATTTCACTATGAAGGAAATCATCATATGCAAGACGAATTCCATCCTCAAGTTCTGTCTTATATTTCCATCCCAGCTTCTCTAACTTGCTCACATCCAGAAGTTTTCTCGGCGTACCGTCCGGCTTGCTTGTATCAAATTCAATGGTACCCTCATAACCCACAACTCTCTTTACTGTTTCAGCAAGCTCTTTAATCGTGAGCTCTTTTCCGGTTCCAAGATTTACCGTTTCATTTCCGGAATACGTATTCATGAGATAGACACATGCATCTGCAAGATCATCCACATATAAGAACTCTCTGAGAGGAGTTCCGGTACCCCAGATGGTAACAGATGGAAGTCCGGCTTCCTTTGCCTCATGGAATCTGCGGATTAATGCCGGAAGCACATGAGAATGCTCCGGATGATAATTATCGTTTGGTCCGTACAGATTCGTCGGCATTACACTAATATAATCCGTATTGTACTGACGATTCAGATATTCACAATATTTCAGTCCTGAGATTTTCGCCAATGCATATGCCTCATTCGTCTGCTCTAATGCACTTGTGAGAAGACAGCTTTCCGGCATCGGCTGTGGTGCCATACGAGGATAAATACAGGAACTTCCAAGAAACATCAGTTTTTTAACCTGATTATCATATGCCGCCTTAATGACATTCATTTCCAGAATCATGTTATCATACATAAAATCTGCCGGATGCTTGCTGTTTGCCATGATTCCACCAACCTTTGCAGCTGCCAGGAATACATAATCCGGCTTTTCCTCTGCAAAAAACTTCTCTACCTGATCCTGTCTTCTAAGATCCAGTTCCTTTGAAGTTCTTGTCACAATATTTTCATAACCCTGTGCCTGAAGACATCTGACAATAGCTGAACCAACCATTCCCCTGTGTCCGGCAACATAAATCTTTGCACTCTTTTCCATTTCTTTATCCTCCTATATTATCGAAAATCATATTTACTGGTCACTTCATTTGTAGTAGGTGCCGTATACAAAATGATTACCATGTCCGGCTGAACCTCTCTAATATATTCTTCTATACTTCCCATGAATCCTTCCGGTGTCACCGCATACAACTTTTCTATTCCAAGTGACAGATAAGTAATAACCGGTCCCGCAAATGATTCCCGCAGAAGCAGAATCGTCTTTTCGTTGTTTTGTGTTTCCAGATAATTGGTTACTTCCGTTACCGGCGGTTTGGAATAGGCAAATGCATCATATGCCCCATGATAAACCGTGGAACGCTTTTCAAATCCAACCGGATTAATCATTGTTTCCAAAAAGGAGCCTGTCTTATCCATGTTAAGATTCGGAATTTTCATATTCAGGCTGGTTTCAAACTTCGGGATAAATACGCTAATATCATCATAAGGTGCATTAACCAGAGTAACTCCTCTTCCTATGGTTCCCTGAACCCAGTTCTCATAAACTTTCTTTTCGTAGTTTTCCGTATTAAAAAGGTTCACGTCAAACCGGAAACCAAACTCATCATTGAGTTCCTGTGCAATCATTCCGGTCGCCCAAAATGCCGTTTCAATCTTCCAGTGATTGTCCGTTTCAAAAAAGGCATCGTAACAGTCCATCCCCTGTTCATGAAGTTCTGCCCGCAAATCCATGACATTTACTCCAAGCAGCTTTAGTCCCTCCACCAGTTTATCTGCCAGCTGGCTCTCATAACTTAAACCATATTCGTTTACATATTCCTCGTCATATTTATCCTCTTTAATCGGTGCCTGAACATACAGGAAATCGATATCCATGCTGTCAAGATAATCCCGAAGTCCTGTAACGCTCTTAAGAAGCTCGGTTACGTCCAGTTCTTCCCCTGAAAATTCCTGATAAAACGGACTTCGCACAATCAACCCATCCTTACCGGTTCGCAGATAAATATTATTGGTATCCACCATTCTGTTATCAATCAGCCGGTCAAACAGACCACTTGGCACCTTTACATATTCCTTAAACGGCAGATAGTCATTACTATACATGTCCACAACCTTAATCAGGGAACGTACCTTTGATAAGAGAGGATTTTCCGTTTTGAATGCTTCCGGCTCTGCATGTTCTTCAGCACTTTCCTCAAACGGATAAAGTGCTTCCCAGTCCACGGAAACCATTCCATCGCTTCCGCCTGTTACCGACATGTCCGTAATAAAATTATCCATTTGAAATATTTCAATAAAAACATTTTTAATAACAAACTGCCCCAGCACCAGAAACAGGAAAACCGCAATGAGTGCCACAAAAGAAACGGTTGTTATTGTTCTGCATGTTTTTTCACAGTTCATTTCAGACTCCTTCTACCAGTTCAATTAAGCCAATACTTCCATTCATCATAAACACAACCCTGCGCCCGTTAATTGCCGGTGCTTCTTTTGGTTCTCCCATCTGTACATAACCGTTTTGTGCCAGATACTCAATATCCTGTACCAGATTCTCACTTTCATAACACAAATGATACGGAGAATTCTTATATTTCTTAATCAGTCCGGATACCGTCGAATCCTCCCTGTATGGACTGATTAATTCCACACAATAACCGTCATTATCCATAAAACTGATATCAATGCCCCGGAATTCATCCCGGATAATCTCTCCCCTTGAAAACCCAAGTTTTTCAAACTCAAGAATTGCTTCCTTCATGTCTTTTACCAGATAACCAATATGATGAACTTTCATTCCAGTATTCTCCTCCACAAAATTTAGAAATTAAAATATACAAATGGATTATAGGTTCCTCTTACAAGGTAACTGATACTAATTAACAAAATGCAAATCTGAAATACCATTTCCAGAACTGCCACAACATTCTTATTCAGCTTTGAATTTTTAACTGCCCGAAGTACAGGAAAACTTCCGATGATTCCAATCAGGAATAAATAACGGAAATTCCATAGATAGAATCCTGCATACTGACTGCCTTGTGCTGCCCCTTGTCCCAGAAGCACTCCATAATACCTTATCGCTTCTGCCAGATTATCCGAACGGAATAAAATATCACCAATACCAACAAGAATCAATGTACGAATGATTCGAAAAATCTTTGCCACCGGATTCGTACTCAGATGAAATTTCTCATCTGTCGTCTTAAGCTGATTTTTAAATATGATTGGCAGAATTACAAAAATTCCATGATAAATTCCAAAAAGAATAAAGGTCCAGTCTGCACCATGCCAGATTCCCGTAAGAATCCAGACAACAGCTGTTCCGGCAACCGTCGTAATCGTTTTAGAAGCATTCTTTCCCCACTTTTTCTTGGAAAATTCCCTTAACCGGTTCATCATTTCTGTCCGCATTACCGGATACATTACATAGTCCCTGAACCATGTTCCCAGAGAAATGTGCCATCTTCTCCAGTATTCGGTAATGGACTGTGACAGATACGGATAATCAAAGTTTTCATCAAACCGGAAACCAAACATTCTTCCCAGCCCGATTGCCATGTCCGAATATCCCGAGAAATCAAAGTAAAGCTGTAACATATATGCCAGCATTCCCACATATGCCATACCGGTCGAAAGTTCATTCCCTGCACACAGTTCAAAGGCCTTGTCCGCTACAATTGCAATGTTATTGGAAATAATGACTTTCTTTCCAAGACCATAAATAAAACGGCTGACACCCTCCGAAAAACCTTCCAATGTCTCTTTTCTTTTTGTAATATCCTCACTGACAACACTGTATCTTACAATTGGTCCTGCCACCAGCTGAGGAAACATGGATATGTATAGCGCCACATTCAAGAGGCTTTTCTGCGCCTTGCAGCTTCCATAATACACATCATACATATAGGACATGGTTTCAAAAATAAAAAATGAGATTCCTATCGGCAGTGCGATGTTCAATACAATATCATCATTATGCAAAAGCAGCCCCAGATTCTTTGTCACAAAGGAAAGATATTTAAATACAAATAACAGCCCCAAATTATATACTGCAAGAATCAGCATGTAATTTCTTCTGCTTTTTCCTTCCCTGCTATCCATGATAATGCAGAGCTTCCAGTTTAATACAATGGAAATACACATGATGATTACAAAAACCGGCTCTCCCCATGCATAAAAAAGAAGGCTGGATATCAGTAAAACGATATTTCGAAATGTTCTTCCCTTCCATATTGGGTTATAATATGCCAGCAATACCAGTGGAAGAAATATAAACATAAACACTGTTGATGAAAAAACCATATTGTCCCTTTCTGTGGCTTTACATAATTTAGCATCGTACTAGTATACACCAGAATAGGGCTTTTTTCAACCCTCACAAGCCTTCTTAACGTATTCTGTACAGAATTATCTCTTCTCTTTAGCAATGTAAATCGGACGTTTCTTGGACTCCAGATAAGTCTTGGATAAGTATTGTCCCAAAATTCCTATACACAAAAGCTGAATTCCGCTAAACAGCGCAATAATGCAGACCATGGACGGCCATCCAAAAGCCGATCCTCCAAAAAGTAACTGTCTTACAATAACGAAAACAATGGCAACAGCTGCTACCATACACATAATAACCCCCAGCCAGGAAGCAATCATTAACGGCATTGTGGAAAATCCAATGATACCCTCCAGGGAATATTTAAAAAGCTTCCAGAAAGACCATTTCGTCTCTCCTGCCACGCGCTCCGTATTTTCATATTCAAGCCATTTCGTCTTAAATCCGACCCAGCCAAAAATTCCCTTGGTAAATCGGTTATATTCTGTCATAGAAAGAATGGCATCCACCATGACCCTTTTCATCAGGCGGTAATCCCTTGCACCATCCACAAGGTCCACATCCGACATTTTATTCATGATTTTGTAAAACATCCTTGCAAAAAAAGAGCGGATGACCGGTTCACCTTTACGTGTCACACGGCGCGTTGCCACACTGTCATAACCTTCCTCCTTGATTGCTGCATACATTTCAGGAAGCAATGCAGGCGGATCCTGAAGATCTGCATCCATCAACACCGCATAATCTCCTTTTGCCGCTTCCAGACCCGCATAAATTGCCGCTTCCTTTCCAAAGTTACGGCTAAAGGATACATAATGTACCCTTTCGTCTTCAGCGGCATAATTCTTTATAATTTCCAGAGTCTTATCCTTGGAGCCATCATCCACGAAGATAAACTCCATCTCCACATCCTTTTTCTTAAATTCCTCTGCAACCCTGCAGATTTCCTTATAAAAATACGGTAATGCTTCCTGCTCGTTATAACTTGGTACAATCGCTGAAATAAGTTCCATTTGTACGCCTCCTGATTCTTTTCGTCTTATCTCATTTTAAATCTATTCTTTATCCATGCAATCATCCTGTCCACTCCAATGCAGACGACAATGATAACTGCAAACAGTATAGTCCAGTATAACCAGTACCATCCGGATGAACGGTCAAATTCAAATGTCATGTGAAACAAATAATATGCCTTGTTAAGGTATTTTACCAGAAAAATGTGCAGTGCCATGATGCTGTAGGTATGTTTTCCAACAATAATAAAGATTTTGGTCCATTTATATTTTTCAATATAACGGCACAGCCACAGAAAAATAATGATTCCAGCCATTGCTGCCGCTAAAAACCACATGGCACCAAGAATCCCATCATAACCATAATCCCTAATGGATAAATTAATCGGTTCTGCCACCTGTGTAATCAGGCAGTACACAAGTGTCGCCAGAAGAACCAGTACAAAAGGATACTGTTTCTTTTCATCACTATAGTAGCCTGCATTCCCCAGCCATGCGCCTGCCAGCATAAATAAAGCACTCGCGGATGCCGTATCCAGACTCCATGGTAACAGATACGGACAGTATGTAAATACCGCCGTAATGGCTACCAGGATACCAGTAATGACAATTCTTGTTTTTCTGTCCCTAAGGAAACGGTCTACCAGCAGATAAAATATGACACATGCTGCTGCCATTGCGGTAATGAACCACATCGGTCCATTACTGATTAACAGAAAATAGACATTTTCCCTTGACATATCTGCATAAAGAGCACCACGGGAGTAGATTGCCCCCAATAGCGGCATAATCACGCTTTCCCTGGTTAACTCATGCTTCAGATATCCCAACAGAAGATACTCTGCATACAAAAATGCCGTATATCCCGCATAAGGAATCAGAAGCTGTTTTAACTTTCTTTTAATGTTTTCTGCCGGTGTTCTTCCTGCTTTATAGACATATCCGGATACAAAGAAAAACAGCGGCATGTAAAATGCCACAACCGCATTCCCAAAGATGGGAAAGCCACAGCTATGCGAATATAACACCAGTATAATTCCAATTCCCTTGGCTATATCCAGAAAATCCAGTCTTTTTTTCTCCATGCTTCCCTCAAGTTCTATAAATCCTAATCTCGGTAATACAAATCCCTTGTATAAACCTTTTCCTTTACATCCTTTAAATCCTCATGAAAACGATTGGCAACAATTACATCCGAAATCATTTTAAAATCATCCAGCTTATGAATGACCTGATTTCCGCAAAATTCATTTTCTGCAATGGTCGGCTCAAAAATTACCATCTTTACACCGGCCTCTTTTATCTTATCCATGACCCCCTGTATGGAAGACTGGCGGAAATTATCGGAGTTTGTCTTCATCGTCAGACGATAGATTCCCACAACCTCCGGCTTTTTCTCAAGAATTTTTGATGCAATATATTCTTTTCTTGTATTATTAGCTGCCACAATGGCTGTAATGATATCATTCGGTACATCCTTATAATTTGCAAGCAACTGTTTTGTATCCTTCGGAAGACAATATCCGCCATATCCAAAAGATGGATTATTATAGTGATTTCCAATTCTTGGGTCGAGGCTCACACCATCAATGATTTGTGCCGCATTTAGCCCTTTTATCTCTGCATAGGTATCCAGTTCATTAAAAAATGCTACTCTCATGGCCAGATACGTATTGGCAAATAGCTTAATTGCCTCTGCCTCGGTAAAATTCGTAATAAGACAGGTAATATCTTTTTTAATGGCGCCTTCTTTCAAAAGGTTTGCAAATATTTCTGCCTTTTCTTTCAGAATCGGACTATCCAAATCCGTTCCGACCACAATTCGTGACGGATAAAGATTATCATAAAGAGCTCTTCCCTCTCTTAAAAATTCCGGTGAGAAAATGATATTTGCTGTTTGAAATTTTTCTCTGACGGATTCTGTATAACCCACCGGTATGGTAGACTTAATAACCATGACAGCATCAGGTGCCATTTCCATGACCAGTTTAATCACTGCCTCTACTGAGGCTGTATTAAAATAATTCTTTTCCGTGTCATAATCGGTAGGTGTTGCAATAATGACATAATCCGCATCCCGATAGGCCTGTTCAGGATCTGTGGTTGCCCGCAGATTT
>CAMEUH010000036.1 GCA_945938055.1 uncultured Eubacteriaceae bacterium
TCCAGATGTGCGTTTTTGAGGGTAAAAAAACTGGAATTTAAAAATTCACATTACGGTGGCAAATAAAAAATCTGTGGGTGTTTTGTCAAAAATAGGAGATTTTATAGGAGATATTTTTTAGATTAGAATCATAAAAAAGTTATTATTATACCTGGGTTTTTTGTTTGTAAGCTTTTTTAAGAAAAGGTATTTTCTAAAAAAATAGACATGATATAATATAAATGGTGGAGTAAAAATAAATAAATTAATTAATAAGGAGAGAGATTATGATGAGAAAAAAATTATTAATCGGATGTGTGTTGGTTTCCATGGTACTTATATGTGCATGCCAGAAAGAAACAGATGATAATCGGACGGCAACGGTACAGACTGTAGCGAAAGAGCAGATGGAGACGACCATGGCTGAAGTTACAGAAAACACAGAAGCTGCAACTTCGGAAAACGGTAGTGGAACAGAATTAACAGAAGAACGTTTAAAGTGGCTTGTAGACGAAAGTATCTATTGTAACCGGAAACTTTTCGGAATGGGAAATCTTATGCTGGATGAGGAATCAATCAACCATGAGGGAAGAGAACTGCGCCTGGTGAAAGAGGAAAAGTTCCCGGATTATGCGACATTTGAAGAATATGTGCGTTCTGTTTTCTGCGAAGAGACAGCGGACATGTATCTGCATAACTTTCCGTATGAAGGAGAGGCAAGATATGTTAATGTTGATGGAAAATTATATGTGGATACGACTTTATTAGGTGCAAAGGGGTATTACGTGGACTGGTCGGAATATACCATAGAAATCAAATCACAGGCGCAGGATCGTTGTGAATTTACGGTTACTGCATCCATAGAAGAACCAGCGGCAGTTCCGAAGAAAGAGCCTTATGTAGTAGAGGACGTGGCAGTTCTGGAAGATGGAAGATGGCTATTGGAAAAGATGCTGTACTAATTATCATGGATAGTAGAAAATGGGAATAGAATGTGAAGTGCAGGAGATAAAAGTGTATGGAACAATGCAAATTACAGATAGGGTGTTTGGTTGTAGTTTTATATATTGCTTTTAATTATTTCTGGGAGAGCAGACGAATTAAAAAAACGCAGAGGGTAAGGATGTTTGACAATCTGTTAATAACCAGTATTTTCGTCCTTGTTTTTGATGGTATGACTGCGTATACCATAAATCATCTTGATACGGTACCAGAGATGGTTAATCAGGTTGCACACTTATTATTCCTGACTGGTTTGGATGTAGTTGTTTTTCTGGTATTTTTATATGTATTGACTATTACGGAGGGATTCCCTAAAAATAGAATGTGGTGTGTACTTTTGTACACACCATTTGTGCTAAATGTACTTTTTGCGATTATTAATATTGGTTCGCTGGAGTATCGTAAGGGTGTAATCACGAATTATTCCATGGGACCGTCAGTATATACCTGTTTTGCCATAGTGGCAGTCTATATTATGATTACACTTATTATTTTCTTTCGCAGATGGAATTATATCGAACGGCATAAGCGGGCAAGTGTCATATTGTATTTATTCGTATTTTCTGCAACTTCTATTTATCAGATGGTTTTTCCGGAGGCACTTTTAACAAGCCTTGCAGTTACCATTGTCATTGTTGGAATTTATATTAATCAGGAAAATCCGGCAGTCAAGGAATTGTCGCATTATCATGATGAAATGGTTATGGGGTTTGCCACACTTGTAGAAAAAAGAGATGATAATACGGGCGGACACATTCACAGAACAAGTCTTTATGTAGAACTTCTTGCAAAGGAACTTAGAAAAAGGGGATATTATAAGGAGATTCTGACTAAGGATTATATTGATAATTTATTAATGGCAGCACCAATGCATGATATTGGGAAAATATCAGTTCCGGATGCGATTCTTCAGAAGCCGGGAAAGCTGACGGATGAAGAGTTTGCTATCATGAAATCCCATGCGGAGGAAGGCGGAAGAATTATCAGGGAAACCTTTGGAAATCTGGAGGACCGCCAGTATATGGAGATGGCATATCAGGTGGCAACCTTCCATCACGAAAAATGGAATGGAAATGGCTATCCAAGGCATCTGAAAGAAATGGATATTCCGTTATGTGCCAGAATCATGGCTGTTTCAGATGTGTTTGATGCTGTCTCGGAAAAACGATGCTACAGGGATGCAATGCCAATGGATCAATGTTTTGAAATCATACGGGAAGGAAACGGAAAGGATTTCGAGCCATTATTAGTGGAGGTATTTCTGGATGTGCGGGAAAAAGTGGAAGTACTCCATGATAGTGTAACATGTAAAACAAATTAGGAAAGTCCGGACGAAATATGTAAAACGTGTGTAAAACGAGGAATATTTCTTGACACTCCATCCCGGAACCCATAAAATGAAAGTAACATTATCTGCAATGGAGGTATATTTTATCATGGCTGAAATCCCATACAAGATTTATCTGGAAGAGAAGGAGATGCCAAAGCAGTGGTATAATGTTCGTGCGGACATGAAGAAAAAGCCGGCTCCGATTTTGAATCCACAGACTTTAAAGCCGGTGACACAGGAGGAGTTATCCGGTATCTTTTGTACAGAGCTTGCAAGACAGGAGCTGGATGAAACAACAGCTTATTTTGATATCCCGGAGGAAATTCGTAATTTTTATAAGATGTACCGTCCATCACCACTGGTGCGGGCATATTGTCTGGAGAAAAAGCTGGGGACACCGGCGCATATCTATTATAAATTTGAAGGAAATAATACATCAGGAAGCCATAAGTTGAATTCTGCAATTGCACAGGCTTATTATGCAAAGAAGCAGGGGCTTAAGGGAGTGACAACGGAGACAGGTGCCGGACAATGGGGAACGGCTCTTTCCATGGCATGTGCGTATTTTGATCTGGATTGCCAGGTATACATGGTAAAATGTTCTTATGAGCAGAAACCATTCCGACGGGAGGTAATGCGTACATATGGTGCCAAGGTAACTCCGTCACCTTCCATGAGTACAAATGTAGGGCGCAGGATTAATGAAGAATTTCCAGGAACAACAGGAAGTCTTGGTTGCGCAATCTCGGAAGCGGTAGAAGCAGCGGTAAGTCAGGAAGGATATCGTTATGTACTGGGTTCCGTTCTGACACAGGTTTTATTACATCAGTCTGTCATTGGTCTGGAGACAAAGGCGGCGTTAGATAAATATGGTATAAAAGCAGACATGATTATTGGATGTGCCGGCGGCGGTTCTAATCTTGGCGGCTTAATTTCGCCATTTGCAGGAGAAATTTTAAGGGGCGAAGCGGAATATGAGATGATAGCGGTAGAACCGGCTTCATGTCCGAGTCTTACCAGAGGAAGGTATGCATATGATTTCTGCGATACGGGTAAGGTCTGTCCATTAGCCAAGATGTATACGTTAGGAAGTGGATTTATACCATCGGCGAACCATGCAGGTGGTCTTCGTTATCATGGCATGAGTTCGGTGGTTTCAGAATTATATGATCAGAAGATACTAACGGCACGAAGCGTTGAACAGACGGAAGTGTTTAAGGCGGCGCAGATGTTTGCCAGAGTAGAAGGAATTCTTCCTGCACCGGAAAGTAGTCATGCGATTAAGGTTGCCATTGATGAAGCAATGAAGTGCAAGGAAACCGGTGAAACGAAGAATATTGTTTTTGGTCTGACTGGGACGGGTTATTTTGATATGGTTGCTTACCAGAAATTTAATGATGGTGAGATGAAAGATTATATACCGACGGATGAGGAGCTTCAGACTTCCCTATCAAAGCTCCCGCACGTAGAATAGGAAGGCAGTTTCACGGAATGTGAAAAAAGAACATGGAAGATTAGAAAGGAACGGCAAAAACTGCCGTTCCTGTTTTTGACAAAAATGATAGACAGGATGGTGGCAGGATGTTAAAAAGATATATTACAGAGAATGGACAAGTAAGAGAAATTGAGGAATATCTTCCTGGATGCTGGATTGCGCTTACAGAGCCAGAGAAAGAAGAGTGTGAAGAAGTGGCGTCAAAATACGGAATTGATATCACTGATATCCGTGCGGCAATGGATGATGAGGAAAGTTCCCGTATTGATGTGGAAGATAACTACACTATGGTGTTGTTTGATATTCCGGCTGTGGAAATCCGTCATAAACAAGAGGCTTATACAACCATTCCTCTGGGTATTATCTGGACAGAAAATGTCATTATCACGATTTGTTCCAAGGAGAGTCCGCTTCTCGGGCTATTTAAAGGAAACTATATAAAGGGTTTTTCTACTAAAAAGCAGGTACGTTTCTGTTACCAGATTCTTTTTCGTGCCAGTATGCAGTATCAGTCTTATCTGCGTGTTATAGACCGAAGAAGGGTTGAGATGGAAGAAAGGATTAGTACCAAAACTGAGGATGCAGATATTATGAGTCTGCATGAACTGGAGTCAAACCTGGTTTATTTTGATACTTCACTCCGGGCAAACAGACTGGTTCTGGAGAGGGTCTCACGTTATAGCAGAATACGGAAATATCCGGAAGACCAGGAGCTTCTGGATGATGTCATGATTGAAAACCAGCAGGCGATTGAAATGACTCAGATTTACCGCGATATTATGCGTGGTACCAGGGAACTGATGTCTTCCGTGATTGATAATCGTTTGAACAATGTCATGAAGTATCTGGCGTCCATAACGATTGTCATGGCAATCCCAACCATTATCTCGGGATTGTATGGAATGAATGTGGATTCAAAATGGATGCCGCTTGCTAATATTCCGTATGGATTTGAAATTATTTGTGGAATAACATTACTGATTTGTATCATTACTCTGACAATTTTAAGAAAAAGAAAAATGTTGTAGTATAAAGAAGGGAAATGTGATAAAATATAATCTACAATATAGGGTGGTTTTTTCTTTATGGAGTAATAGGTATGGGCGAAAGAAAAAGAATTGGTCTGTTACTTGCACAGGCGGATGAAAATTATCAAAGTGCATTTATAGAAGAGTTTTTAAGACAGGCATTTGCGTATGATTATGATGTCTGTATTTTCTCGATGTGCTATAAAAAGCAGGAAAATCATGCCCGTGAGTTGGGCGAATCCAATATTTACAATTTGATAAATTATGACTTGTTTGATGGCTTTGTCATTCTTCCAGACACGATCCAGACAACCGGGGTGGCAGAACAGATTCAGAAACGGATGTATGAGAAGTTTAAGGGACCCGTCCTTTGCGTGGATAAGGAGAGCAAATATTTCCCTTATATATTGACGGATCATTATACCCCGATGAAGAAGCTGATTTCACATCTGATTGAGGCGCATCATTATCAGAATATTATTTTTGTCAGCGGGCGGAAGGAACACATTCATTCGAAGATGCGTGAGAGCGCCTATCTGGATGCTATGAAGGAACATGGACTGAATGTTGAAGAAGAACAAATTTTTCATGGAAATTATTGGTATGATTGTGCTCTGGAAATTACAGAAAAAATATTACAAAAACAATTGCCGGATGCGATTGCGTGTGCCAATGATTACATGGCAATTGGAATTGCGGAGTGTTTAAGTAAGGCTGGATATCAGGTTCCGGAGGATGTTGCGGTAATTGGATATGATTCTGTTCCGGAAGGAAGGAATGCACCGAGTCCGCTCACTTCTGCGGAAATTCCGGCTAAGGAATGTGGACATCAGGCAGCACTTCGTATTCATGCCATGATAGAAAATGAGGCCGTAGAGGAATATCATTCCACATCGGATATCATAATCGGAAGAAGCTGTGGATGTAATGAAAAAAGAGAATATGTACATAGCTTATTACGAAGCGAATGGGGAACAACAGAATCGCATGTAGGCTATTACTCCATATATAACCGTATTATGGAAGATATGTTATCCCAGGAGACGGAGGAAGGATTTTTTAATACAGTTCGGGCATATGTACATCAGCTTCGGAATTTTGACAGTTTTCACATATGTTTGTGCCAGGTGTTTAATAAGACAGGACAGGAAATTATTGTGGAAGGTTATACCCCGAAGATTTCCAGGATTATTCGTTGTGGAAGTGAGCCGGGGGAGGAATGGGTGGATTTTAAGGATAGCTTCGAAGTAGAGCAGATGCTTCCGGAGCTATTTGAAAAACGTGAGACGCCAAAAGCATTTACATTTACGCCTATGAATTTTGATGAACGGTGTTATGGATATGCTGTGATTAGTTATGGTAATCAGCTTCGTTCTTATGATGAGACATATCGTTTATGGATTAGAAGTGTGACGCAGGGGATGGAGGCATTGCGTCGTCATATTGCACTACGGAGGAATTATGAACAGATTTTGTCTGCTCAGATACGGGATGGACTGACTGGATTGTATAATTACCATGGATTTATGCAGAAGGTTTTGGAAATGCAGAAGGAATCTGTGCAGAAAGACGCTTACTTATCAATTATTGTATTGGACTTAGCAGGAGTTAAGACGATTAATAATACATATGGAAGAGAGGCGGGGGATGAAGCAATCCGATGTCTTGCCAAAATGATTGACATGAATATTTTAAGAGCAGATGCAGCGGCAAGGTTAGGAAATGATGAGTTTATTATTGCAACACTATCGCCGTTGAAGAATAATGATAAAGCGGAAAAAATTCTGTTAAAAATCAGGGAATCGGTAGAACAGTTCAATAAGGATAAGATTAAGCCGTTTTCTTTAAAATTCTGTTATGGGATGAAGACTGATAAAGCAGAAGATGAAAAAATGATAGAAATGATTGTTAACACGGCAGTCAGTATTAAAAACCGTTATAAGAAGATAAATGAGAGAAATCAGGCGGCTGGTGTAGATGAGTCGCCGGAAGAACTAAAGACACGGGAACTGGTTTTTGATATTATCGAGAAAAATCTTTTTATTTACCATTTTCAGCCGATTATCAATGCACATAATGGTGAAGTCTATTCCTATGAGGCGTTGATGCGTTCTAATACAGAGGAGGCAGTATCACCTCTGGTGATATTACGACAGGCAGAAAAACTTGGACAGCTTTATGAAGTTGAACGGGCGACTTTCTTTAATGTACTGAATTACCTGGAAGAACATTCGGAAAAATTTGTTAATAAAAAAGTTTTCATTAACAGTATTCCAGGGTATTCACTTAAGCCAGAGGATCAAAAATGGATTATGGAAAGGCTGATGAAATATTCCTCGCAGATTGTGGTGGAACTTACAGAACAGTCTGAAGTTACAGAAAATGAACTCAGGGAAAAGAAAGAGTTTTTTGGTAAAACAGGGACGCAGACGGCGATTGATGATTATGGAACAGGCTATTCCAATGTGTATAATCTTCTTCGATACATGCCGGATTATGTGAAGATTGATCGTTCATTAATTAGTGATATTGACCGGAATCCACAGAAACAGCATTTTGTGAAGGAGATTATAAAGTTTGCTCATGATAATAACTTTATGGCTCTGGCAGAGGGAGTGGAAACGGCAGAAGAACTGCGGGAAGTCATTCACATGGGAGTGGATCTGATACAGGGATATTATACGGCAAGACCTATGCCGGATCCAATGCAGCAGCTTGAGGCTAAGATAAAGGAAGAGATTATTCGTTATAGGCAGGAATACAGTCATGTGATGCAAAAATAAAAGCATTCTATATATGAAACAGCCTCTGATAGGTAAGATTTTGAATCGGATCAATCAGAGGCTGTTCATTTTATTTCATTCGTATGGAATTAATTTTTGCATTCAGCATTTACTTCTTCGAATTCTCGTATAATAGATTCATCCGGTGCCTTGGTAAGAAGGCTAACCACAACAATGAAGATACTTGCAACGATAAATGCAGGAAGAAGTTCGTAAATATTCCAGGCTCCACCCAATGGTCTTACCAGGTATTTCCAGACAAATACCATGATACCACCGGAAATCATGCCGGCAAGTGCACCATACTTATTCGAACGTTTCCAGAATAAGGAGAAGAGCATAACTGGACCAAATACAGCACCAAAACCAGCCCATGCAAACGATACGATGGTAAAAACAGAACTATTTGGGTCTGCTGCAAGGAACATGGAAACAATGGCAATTCCCAGTACAGTCAGTCTGGCAGCAATCAGCGAGCCCTTGCTGGAAAGTTTAAATCCCATTACTTCTTTCAACAGATTCTGTGAAATACTGGAGGATGCAGCAAGCAGCTGGGAGTCTGCGGTAGACATGGTACATGCAAGGATACCGGCAAGGATGATACCTGCAAAAATAATACCGATTACATTCGTCTGACTTAATAAGGCTGCGATTTTAATAATGATTTTTTCAGAGTCAGAACCAGCAAGGGTATCAACGGCACCTACCTTAGACATACAATTTCCGATAATACCAATAAAGATTGCAACTGCCATGGAAATTACTACCCAGATGGTTGCGATTCTTCTGGAAATCTTTAATTTGCTGTCATCCTTAATGGCCATGAATCTTAAGAGAACATGTGGCATTCCAAAATATCCAAGTCCCCATGCCAGAGTGGATAAAATAGTAATAAATCCATAGGAAGATGCGGTGTTATCAACAGAATTGTGGATGCTTGTAAGAGACAGGTATCCGGCAAGCTCCTTTCCGTTTGCAAGGACAGCATCAAATCCACCAGCAACATTTACTCCAAATAGTACAACGATGACTAATGCCAGTGTCATGACAATACTCTGGATTAAGTCCGTTGTACTTGCGGCGAGGAAACCACCCAATGCTGTATAGGCTACAATGACAAAAGCACTGATAATCATCGCCGTCATGTATGGAATGTTAAACAGGGTAGAAAATAATTTTCCGCATGCTGCAAAACCGGAGGCGGTATACGGAATGAAAAAAATTACAATAAAAATAGCGGAAATAGTGAGCAATGCTTTGCTCTGGTTGTGATAACGGTTGGCAAAAAAATCCGGAAGCGTAATGGGATTATTTGCTTTCACGGAATATTTGCGAAGCCTTTTGGCTACAGTGATCCAGTTAAAGTATGTGCCGATTGCAAGGCCGATTGCAGTCCATGCTGCATCTGCCACACCGGTCAGGTATGCAACGCCCGGAAGCCCCATCAGAAGCCAGCTGCTCATGTCAGATGCTTCTGCACTCATTGCAGTTACAATAGGACCAAGCTTTCTGCCTCCCAGATAGTAATCACCGGCGTCATTCTGCTTTTTCGAAAAATAGATGCCAATGCTGACCATTAGAAGCAGATAGAGACCGATTACAATTAACATGCCGATAGATGATGTTGTCATAAGTGTATCCTTTCTGTTAAAAAATAGTATTGTAAATAAAATTAACATAAGTTTGCAGTTACGTCAAGTTTGGGACTTGCCAGAAATTTCATACATCAATTTATTTAATATGTTTATTCATAAAATTCATCATAATTTTTCTTGTTTCTTCATAGGCGAGGGACGTTTCAAAAGGACGCTCCGGGTGCCATTGCAGACCGAGAATTTTCATTTCTTCTGAAGTATAGGCTTCAACTACGTCATTTTCCAGGTCAACTGCGATTGGTTTAAAACAGGATGCAAGGTCACTGGTGAAAACACAGTCCTGATGATAGTTGTTGACAATGATATTTCGGCCTTCTTCCACCATGCAGACGGAATGGTCCTTTCCGCGTGGATGAGGAACTTTCAGAGCTGGATGATAGTGAAGCTTTCCACCAAAAAGTACATTAACATACTGCATTCCGCGGCAGGTGGCAATAATTGGTATCTTATGGGCCACACAGTAACGGATGAGTTTCTCTTCTGTAACGTCACGGTGAGGCTGAAGCTCTTCATCGTGCGGACGGTCATAAAGGGATGGATTTAAGGCACCACCGCCAACAACAATGAGCAGGTCAATTGGCTCATCGAAAAGTTTTTCAAAATTCTTGGTATGATTGGAGACCGGTTTTGGAATAAAACCCATCAGTTCATAAAAACGGATGTAGGCTGATTCGAGGATGTCCGTATAGTCTCCATACTGATTGGTTCCCTCACGTTGCGTAATCAGGGCATGGAGATTTGAAAACTGGATACCTTCGGAAATTTTGCCGTTATTACAGTCAAGTTCAATGTAGGACATTTTGGAAACTTCGGAGTATATCTTTTCACCACAGCCAATAGCCGCAGGAATCTCAAACTCGGCACAGCGGATTGCCATATGGGAGGCTGCACCGCCGTATTTTGTGATAAACCCCTTGATTCCCTTGGCAAAAATCCATTCGAAACCGGGATCTGCCTTGGTTACGGCAACAATCTTTCCTGTAATGTCAGCAAGAGGTTCTTCCTCAAGGTTGACCACTTCACCTTCAATTACTTTGGAAGTAATAAAGTTAGGACGGGCTTCATGAACATAAATCATGTCAAGGCTTACGGGATCGGTAATGACATCAGGAAGAATCAACGACATCTGTTGGCGGTGAAGCTTCATTCTGTGGTCAATAATATCATTCCACTGGCGTATGATGTCATCGAATTCAGTGGCACTTCTGGCAGAAAGAATATCATCAATGGAAAGCCAGCAAAGTCCCTGACGGTTTATGTCAAGGAGATGTCCCAGCTGCTTGATTAATTCCAGAACAAGGCTCAAGGAACGGGTGAATTCAAATTTGAAATATTCCCGCTGCTCAATGGCCATCTTAAGATACTGACAGAAATACTGTGCATCAAACGGCAGACAGGCGGTATTTAATGCTTCCTGAAGTCTTTGGTAGTCCAGACTGCTGGAAATGTGATGCTCTTTTTTAAAGACATTTTTCGGTGTCATGGAACGGAAATTCATGTCTGCATAGCAATCCGAGCAGATATCATAGGTACCGCTTCTTAGATGACCGTATTTTTTATCAAATATTTTTTTGGACATACGTCCGCTTGTAAAATCTTTAAAATCTTTTTCGAATTCAGATGAAACCGTAGTGACACCGCTCATGAAAGCATCCATTTCATCTTCTGTAAACCATCCGCTTTCTACCAGCGTCCGACAAAAAGCACGGGACATGAAGGCAATACGAGCCTGTCTTGCAAACTGTGGTGTTCCATAA
The DNA here is from genome assembly GCA_945938055.1 of uncultured Eubacteriaceae bacterium. Taxonomy (GTDB): domain Bacteria; phylum Bacillota; class Clostridia; order Lachnospirales; family Lachnospiraceae; genus MGBC120314. Next base: position 11,030 of record CAMEUH010000036.1, read on the forward strand.
TAACAGATTCCATCTAAAAGTCTGGAAATTTCACGGATGATTTCAGTAGGAGAGTTGGAATCCTTCTGATAAAATTCTTCGCTTCGCTGACGTATGATTTCTAATTTACTCAGACTGTTATAGTCGTCATGAATCAGCTGGCGCTGGTTACTTATGGCAGTAATAGTAAGCTTTCTGAGGGAATTGATCAGGATGTTGCGCTCCTCATTGCTCCAGCCGTTATCCAGTAATAACAGAGTATTTTGGTCTGTGGAAAAATCGAAACTGCTGTATATGATTTCAAACTCAATTTTATCGTGTGATGTCGGATTTTTGCTTAAGCGATCTTTATAAAATGCCACGAGCTTTCTGGATAACTCTTCCGGTAAATCGATTGGAATCAGGGAATAGAACGAATAATCCAGGCTGATGTAAGGCTTATTGGCGAGCTGGTACATTAAAGGTTCTGTTACAGTCCGATAGCCTAAGGGACGCAGTCCCTCATTCCATGCATGACTGGTTATAATCTTAAGATAGAGGGAATAATCCAAAGGATGAGGATTAGCGCCAATGATTTCTGAAGGATTCCAGAATGCCATGTCAGAGAACATCATCGGACAGTGGTCAATTACATTCTCATAGGAAAAATACTGGTCTTTTACTTTTTTCTTCAGTGAAAAATAAGCGCTGTCTTCCATGCTTCGTTCCTGGCGGATGCTGGCTACGAGTGGACGTATCTGAAAAAGGGTAATCTGATCGTGACTGTCGATTGCAAATTCAATGTCAAGGGTCAGACCATCCAGAATGGATTCCGCTTCCTGAACGGAAACAATTAGATTATGCCATGGCTGGGGAAGATTTTCCGGAATGCAGTCTCTTGCAATCCAAAGAGAGGTACCTCCCTGTCCGCTTGTAACGGAGTCGGTAGAACCATTGTCATCGTAATTTATGAGATAGTAAGGACGGTTTCCGTGGATGTCACGGGAAAATACAACGCCGCTGATGGTAACATCCTCAGCCTGTCGCTGGATTAAGACCTGCTCATAATCCAGGGGATGGTCTTTTTCGTAAGAATGAATGACTTCTTCAATGGATGCCATAATCTGGCTGTCGTTGGAAGAATCCACGTCCAGAATGCTTTTGTAATGACCGGCGTTAGAACGCTGCAGGGAGTCCTCGTTGGAGTAAGAACTTCGAACAACAATCCGTTTTCCTTTGAACTGTTCCATAATCTGATGACATACAGATAATTTGTCCTTTTCGTAGTCACCAATATATAAGATAAACATTTCTTCGATGTGGGAATGGGTGAGAATTTTGGAAAGTGCATATAAGGTATTCGCTTTTGTGGAAATGATGGAGTCCTGTTCCATATGTTTTGCTCCCTTCAGTGATACTACAGATATTTTGTTCATTTTATCAGATTTTACCAGCGTTTTCAATGAATTTGGACTTAATAAACAATTGATGAACAGGGCAGATTATGGTAAAATTAAAGGGATAAAATTAAGAAAGGAAAGTAAAAAATGAATAAGAAAGAAGAATTTAAACCGTATATACCGGCGGATAAGGTAGTTCCGGAATTGACCGTAACTTCCATTATCCTTGGTGTGATACTGGCTGTGGTATTTGGAGGTGCCAATGCTTATCTTGGATTGCGTGTGGGCATGACTGTTTCGGCATCCATACCGGCAGCTGTGATTTCAATGGGAATTATCCGCTTTGTTTTGCGCAGGGATTCCATATTGGAAAATAATATTGTGCAGACGATTGGTTCTGCAGGTGAATCTCTGGCTGCGGGTGCTATTTTTACCATGCCGGCACTTTTTATGTGGGCAAATGAAGGCGCCATGGAAAAGCCGGGACTTATGGAGATTGCTTTGATTGCTTTATGTGGTGGTATCCTGGGCGTACTGTTTATGATTCCGTTAAGAAATGCATTAATTGTACAGGAGCATGGAACGCTGCCTTATCCGGAGGGAAAAGCATGTGCGGAGGTTCTCCTTGCGGGAGAAGAAGGAGGAGCATCGGCAAAAACCGTATTTTCAGGACTTGGTGTGGCAGCAGTTTACAAGTTTATTGCAGATGGATTGAAAATTTTCCCAAGTGAGGTAGACTGGTCCATCAAGTCATATAAGGGTTCTGGAATTGGAATGGATGTACTTCCAGCACTTGCGGGAATTGGTTATATTTGTGGATTAAAGGTTTCCTCATATCTTCTTGCGGGCGGTGTTCTTGGATGGTTCTGTTTAATGCCTCTGATTGCACTGTTTGGAGGAGATGCGGTTCTTTATCCGGGTAGTGTTCCAATCAGCCAGATGGGAACATGGGATATCTGGGGAAGTTATATCCGGTATATTGGTGCCGGTGCCGTTGCGGCAGGAGGTATTATTAGTCTGATAAAATCTCTTCCTCTGATTGTGGATACATTTAAGAAAGCAATGAAGGGAATGGGTTCTAAGTCAGAAGACAACAGCCGTCTGAACAAGGACCTTTCCATGACCATAGTATTAATCGGTATTGGAATTGCAGCAATTGCAATGTGGCTGATTCCAACCATCCCGGTTAATTTAATTGGTGCAATTATTATTGTTATTTTTGGTTTCTTTTTTGCAACGGTTTCTTCCAGAATGGTAGGTATCGTGGGAAGTAGTAATAATCCGGTATCCGGAATGGCAATTGCGACTCTGTTAATCGCATCCATGCTTCTTAAGGCAACGGGACTTGTTGGAACAGCCGGAATGGTGGGAGCGATTACAATCGGCTCGGTTATCTGTATTATTGCCGCCATGGCAGGAGATACTTCACAGGATTTAAAGACCGGCTATATCGTCGGTGCAACTCCAATGAAGCAGCAGATTGGTGAACTCATTGGCGCAGTTGTTTCTGCCATTGCGATTGGAGCGATTCTTTATCTGTTTAATGAAGCGTGGAAGTTTGGCTCAACGGAAATTTCTGCTCCACAGGCAACCCTCATGAAGATGGTGGTGGAAGGAGTGTTTGGCGGTAATCTTCCTTGGAATCTGGTATTTGCGGGTGCCGGTATTGCGATTGTTGTGGAAATTCTGCAGATTCCGGTACTTCCGTTTGCAGTTGGACTTTACTTACCAATTCATCTGAGTACCCCGATGGTTGTAGGTGGATTAATCCGATATTATTTTGAAAAGAAGAAGATGGATTCAGAAGAGGAACGTAAGAAAACGATTGACAAGGGAGTATTGTATTCTTCCGGTCTGATTGCAGGCGAAGGCCTTGTTGGTATCCTGCTCGCAGTATTTGCAATTATTCCGTTTGGCGCAGGAAAGCTTGGCGATGCAATTAATCTTTCCGGAAAATGTAACCTTGGAAATATTGGCGGTCTGATTGCCTTTGCATTATTGTGCGGAACGCTTGTATTTGCAATGACAAAAAAAGATAAGAAAGCAGGCAGGTAAAACTGTTATGGCAAAAAAGAAAGAAAATTATCTGGATTATGTGCCAAAGCAGAATGCAAGGTATGAATGGAGTAAGAATGAACAGGGAAATGTAGTGGTACGTGTCCATAATACGGGACTGTTTAACCGAATTGCCCAGCTTCTTTTCCGACGCCCGAAGTATTCCAATATTGAACTGGACGAGTTTGGTTCTTTTGTATGGGAACAGATTGATGGCGTGAAAAACGTTTATGAAATCGGAATTCAGGTAAAAGAACATTTTGGA
>CAMEUH010000037.1 GCA_945938055.1 uncultured Eubacteriaceae bacterium
TTTGCAGGATCACCCACAAGTCTTTCCCCTGTCTTTGTAAATGCCACAACGGACGGAGTTGTTCTTACGCCCTCTGTATTTGCAATAACAACCGGCTTACCGCCTTCCATAACTGCTACACATGAATTTGTTGTACCTAAGTCAATACCAATAATCTTGCTCATAATTAAGCCTCCTATTTTTAAATCATTTTAATATCGTTTCTTTGTTCCGGTAAAATTGCCCTGCATTTCAGCCTAGTTAGCAACTTTCACCATACTGTGACGTACCACGGATTCCCTGTAGGTGTAACCCTTCTGGAATTCCTCTGCCACAACATTTTCACCAAGGCTTTCATCCTCCACATGCATTACTGCATTATGAAGATTCGGATCAAATTCCTTACCTACCGCCTCGATAACCTTAACTCCTGCATCCTCCAGGGTCGTCAGGAGCTGCTTGTAAATCTTATCCATTCCATCCGCAAAAGGGGATGCCTTTTCTTCTTCGGATAAGGTTGCCAGACCTCTTTCAAAGTTATCCACGATTGGAAGCATTTTCTCAATGATATCCTTTGCTCCAATTTCATACATTGCTGATTTTTCCTTTTCCGTTCTTTTCCGGAAATTATCAAATTCAGCCATGGTCCGCTTATACTTATCGGTCAGTTCCTCAATCTGGACATCTTTTTTATCTTTCTTATCCTTTTTGAAAAACTTCATTCCTTTTTCTGTACCGGCTGCCTTTTCTTCCTCTCCAAGGTCTCCATCCGTTTTTTCAGAAACATCGGAATCCGCAGCTTCTTCCACATCCTCTGCCTCCACATTTTCTTCTGTTACCGAAGTATCTTCAGCATCTGGCGTATCCGTGGAATCATTCATTTCTTCTTTTAATAAATCCTCTTTATTCTCTGCCAATTTTCCTCTACCTTTCTATTTCTTCTTATATACGGAATCCAGTTGTGTCTTCAAGGTCTTTAATGATTCCACAACTTTCTCGTAGTCCATTCGCTTCGGTCCGATAATTCCTATCGCACCTTTCATTCCATCTCCCAGTTCATATGTGGCTGTTACCACACTACAGTCCTTCATGGAACGTATCGGTGTTTCATTACCGATGTATACCTGAATTCCGGTTCCTTTCTCATCACCTTCATCTAATGATGTGGTAATCAGATTATTCAGAAGCTGCTTTTCTTCCAGAGTGGAAATCAATTCACTTGCCTTTTCTGAATCACTCAGTTCCGGATACTTAAAGATGTTCGTTGCACCACTCGTATAAATCTTCAAATCATCTTCACTGGAAATGACCTCTGCAATTGCATCAATCACGCTATTCATAAGTCCCGTATATTCCCCTGCCTGATTTTTCAGCATGGAAACAATGTTCAGACTGATTTCATCCATCGTCAGCCCATTCAGGCTCGTATTCAGAAGAAGATTTAACTTCAGAATGGTTTCCTCATCAATCATCTCCGGAATTTCAATCATCTTATTTCGGATGATATTGCCATCCAGCACAATGACTGCCAGAATCTTGGTTGGCTCCACCAGGGTCAGTTGTATGAATTTTAACTTATTCTTATTCAGCTGCGGTGAAGAAATCATTGTGGCATAATTGGTATTTACTGCAAGAACCTTTGCTACATTCTGTAACAGTTCTTCTACCTTATCAACCTTTTCAATAAGGAACTCTTTCATGTCATCGACTTCTTTTTCCTTATTTTCCAGTTCTTCCATTTTTTCCTTCATCATATGGTCCACGTACAAGCGGTATCCCTTATCTGAAGGAATTCGTCCGGCAGAAGTATGTGGCTGAAGAATATATCCCAGTTCTTCCAGGTCAGCCATCTCATTTCGAATGGTTGCAGAACTCAGGTTCAAATCCGCATATTTTGAAATTGTCCTTGACCCTACCGGTTCACCTGTTTCAAGATAATTCCGGATAATGGCCTGTAAAATTTTAAATTTTCTCTCATCCAGTTCCACATCCTCACTCCTTTTCTTACAGCCATCCGCTTCTGTTTAGAATTGTTAGCACTCAATAAAGTAGAGTGCTAACATCTATGTACATAACATAGCACTAGTATTTCCCTTTGTCAATAGGTCTATGAAAAATTTTTTAAGAATTTGCGTTTTATTCGCAAAAAAGAAAAGCCATCCGGCATTCAGCACCGGATGGCCTTTCCCTCATATTCTATGTTCTAAGTAAAAGTTTGTAAAAAATTCTCCCCCCTTTTCTTAAGATTTTCTTGAAACACCTGCCAGTAACTTCATGATTTCCTCCATGATTTTATATGCTCTTACCATCTGTTCTTCTTTGTTGCAATTCAGAAGATATTCCTCTATCTCAACAGTAATATCTTTTCTTTCTTCTCCAGTAATAATATATTCCGGACTGATTTTGTACGTTATGTATAAATGATGTAACCGTTCTGCGGTAAGACCCGATATGCCTAATTCCAGTCTCCTCAGGGATTCCTCACAAATGTCCAGTTCTTCTGCCATTTCAGCCTGGGTAATTCCTATATTTTTCCGTGCGGTCTGAAGACGTTTCCCCGCCATTGCATTATAACTCAGCTTTCTCAAATCCATTTTGCATCCTTCCATATTAATATAATAGCAGAACTATTATGGGGAAAACAGGACGCGATATGTTGGGTTGCCCCACCTTTTTTGATTGTTTAGAACAGAATGGTCTTATTGGAATGTGTGATGATAATATTAATGGCATTAAAATTTTTATCCGCTTTCTTCTTGCCATGACATTCACGCAAATCCAGTTCCCACAGTATCTCCGTTACGGACTGATATCTGCTTCCCGGATTTTTTTGCAGACAGCGCAGAATAATCTCTTCCAGTACAGCATCAATGCCGGAACGTACCGAATGTATGGGAATTGCCTCAAAAGGAGGTTTTCCAATGTCAATTCCGGTTACAATATAATACATGGTCGCCCCAAGTGCATAAATATCCGTCCGGATGTCTGACTGTGAAGAACCCATCAGCTGCTCCGGTGCTGCATAACCAGGAGTACCAAGTGCCATGGTATCATTTCCGCTTTCATTCTTATAACGGCGCGCCGTTCCAAAATCAATGAGACGCAATTTATTCCGTTCTTCCACCATGATGTTTGATGGCTTTAAATCCCTGTAAATAACCGGCGGTTCCTGAGAATGCAGATATAAAAGTGCATCCAGCAGCTGACGCAGAAAACTGACTGCAAGGGAATTTCCGGCAGGGCCCTTTTCTTTAATATAATTTTCCATGGTAATCCCATTAATATATTCCATGATAATAATCGTAAAAGCATCATATACAAAATATTCCCGGATTTTGGGAAGCATGTGATGACTAAGGCGAAGCATGATTTCCGCCTCCTCCTTTCCATTGGTCAATTCATTATTATAAATAATCTTTGCTGCATAATACTTCTTCTCTGCCGGACAATAGACCTGATAAACACTTCCCATACCTCCTTTTCCCAGATTTTTTCCAACCTGATAATTATCTCCGATTAAATTTAAAATTTCCTGATTCATACTGTCCCCTCCTATATTAATTTAACTGCCAGTGCCGTAATGTCGTCTGTTTCCCCCAGACACCTTGCCCTGTCTGCATAGATCCGTAATTTTTTCTCTAAATCAGCCGTTTCTCGAATTTCCTGTGGATTAAATCCCTTTCTTAAATTTCCCAGATTATTTTTATGGCGGAATCCATCCGTACACAGTAAAAACAAATCATTTCTTTCTGCTTTCCCACGAATGATTTCCGGAACAATCCGCGTGTTTGTTCCCACAGACTGTGTCAGCATGTAATCATTCACACTCTGGTCTGTTGTCATCTGCCGTATCCGCACAGAAATTCCCTTTGTTATCCGGTAGACTCTGGTATCTCCCACATGGATAATGGCGAACTGCTTTTCCGAAATAATCAGAATCGTGGTTGTTGTTCCCACTGCAAACCCATGTTTCCTCCCATATTGCAGAATTTCTGCCGAAATATCCTGAAGTTCCATCTGCAGATAATAAATCATCTTATCAAACCGGCGGATTCCTCCCGTCCGATACAAAAACCATTCCGAAATCCGTTTAATAACATGGCTGCTTGCAACTTCTCCCTGGGAAAGGCCGCCCATTCCGTCACAAATAACGCACAAACATACATTTCCCATATGCGTCATCTTATTTTTTATCATCAATGCATCCTGATTAATTTCTCTTTTGCTTCCCATGTCCGATATTGCCGCTGCAATGTAATTCATAGAATCCTCTCTTTCCTTGTCTTTTTAATTGTGATAAAATAGGGTAAATGAATGTTGATAAAGGAGATTTGATTATGGTTGGATATCATAAAGATGCTGTTCCTACACCTTGTGAACCAGGTGTGACACGAAGAATTTTAAATTATTGTGATGAAATGATGATGTGCGAGATTACCTTTGAAAAGGGTGCCCGCGGCAATCTTCACGCCCACCCTCACATTCAGATGAGCTATGTAGGCGCCGGTAAATTTGAATTTACAGTCGGCGACGAAGTAAAAGTTGTTGAAAAAGGGGACTCTGTACTCATTCCTTCCAATGCACAACACGGTGTATTATGTCTGGAAGATGGAATTCTTGTGGATATCTTTAATCCAAAAAGAGAAGATTTCCTAAAATAAAGTTTCATCAATTGTTCCCCATCCCTGTACGTTCTGTGAAAGGAACAAATCAACTGCCCTGTCATGGAGCCGCAGTTTTACATCAACCGGTTCCATGTCAGGGTATTTTTCTAATAATCTCGCAATCATTCCCGTGACGTATGGTGCTGCCATGGAGGAACCGCTTTTCACGGCATAACCCGTCCTCGTATTATTGCAGCTGGTAATCCGTGACCCCTTCGCCACAATCTCCGGCTTAATAAATGGCATCCACCGGCACCCTCTTCCGGAATAAAACTGTTTTATCTTTCCATTTTCATCCTTTCCGTACAGTTCATCATATGCCCCTACTGTTATGATTTTCCGGCTGATTCCGGGAACCCCGATGGAACATTCTGCCGGTCCGTTATTACCGGCTGCTGTCACCACGACAATTCCCCGCATCCATAACTCCTCTACTGCCAGGAGCAAAGGATGATTTTCCTCATCTTCTTCCCTTTTCCCGGAAGCAAAGGAAATATTAACAATCCTGATATGATACCGTTCCCGGTTTTCCAGAACCCATTGGATTCCTTTCAGGGCATTCTCTGTCTTTCCTTTTCCGTTTCTGCCAAGAATCTTCACTCCAATGAATTCTGCATTCACGGCAGTTCCTGCATATTTTCCTCCGGAAGCCCGTCCGTCTCCACCAATGATTCCTGCCACATGGCTGCCATGGGAATTATCATCATATGCCGCAAGTCTTCCGTCTACCACATCCTCAAATGCCGTAATTCTGCCGTCAAAATCCAGATGTGGATAAATCCCCGTATCCAGTACCGCAACACCGATTCCCTTTCCGGTAAATTCTCTCCCTTTCAACCTGTTCGACAATATCCCCACCACCTCAAAGTGAATCTATGATATATCATATTCCACAAAAATCATTCGGTTCCTGAAACTTCCAATCATTTACCGCTGCTGATTTTCTTTTTGTTACCGCCTCCTGTCGCAGGCAGAAATACAATGATAAAAAATGAAAAAATATCCTGTGAGATTAATTTTCGATTCCTGCCAAATGATTTAATGTGAATATTTGGCAGAAACTGCCAGAATGTGCTAAAGCACAAAGAATATTCGTATGAATGGATTGTAACCCAGATGTCATAAAAAGTCAATAAAAACATTCATCCGGTGCAGACTGCCAGCCTGCACCGGAATTCATTCCGTCCTAATTCAGTTCCTTCTTAAAGGTCGCCACATAATCCCTTGCCACGTCTGTATTAAAATCATTTTCTTCCATCAGACGGATGAGTGCTGAGCCAACAATTGCTCCGTCAATCACATCCCGAAGAGGCTCCACATCCTTTGCATTCCGGATTCCAAATCCCATCATTACCGGAATCTTTGAAACAGCCTTAACCTCTGACAGATAATTCCGGATATCCTTGTGGAAATTAGCTCCCTTTCCGGTAACTCCCATCTGAGATACACAGTACACAAAACCACGTGCATTCTCAAGTATCATTGGGATTCTCTGCTTTGATACCGGAGAAACCAGCTGAATCAGAATCAGAGCATCCTGTCCGTCAAGACAGCTCTTGATTTCATCCTGTTCTTCCAATGGCAGATCCGGCACAATCAGTCCGTCCACGCCCACATCAATACATTTTTCCACAAATTCCTTAACGCCATAATGAAGAATGGTATTATAGTACATCATAAAGACAATCGGAACCTGGCTTTCCTTTCGCAGTTCTTCCATTGCCGTAAATACCTGTTTCAGATTCGTTCCATTCTTTATGGACCGGTATGACGCATCCTGAATGACCGGTCCGTCCGCTACCGGATCCGAAAACGGAATTCCCAGTTCAATTACGTCAACTCCTGCTTCATCCTGTGCTTTTACCAGCTCAATTGTTTTTTCAACGGATGGAAGTCCGGCTGTGATGTATGTAATTAATGCTTTTTTATTTTCTTTCTGTAACTGTGAAAATCTTGCTTCGATACGGTTCATTATTTGTTGGTCTCCTCTCCATTTAAGTATTTCTGGACAGTATGTACGTCCTTATCACCACGTCCGGATAAACATACCACGATAATGTCATCTTTTTTCATGTTCTTTGCAATCTTAAAGCAATGTGCCAATGCGTGTGCGCTCTCGATTGCCGGAATAATTCCCTCCAATCTGCATAACTCAAGCAGGGCATCCATTGCCTCAGAATCCGTTATGGATACATATTCTGCCCTCTTTGTGTCACGAAGATACGCATGCTCCGGTCCCACGCCCGGATAATCAAGACCTGCAGAAATGGAATGGGCAAGTTCAATATTACCATCCTCATCCTGCAAAAGATAAGAACGCATGCCATGAAGTACGCCCGGCTTTCCAAGTGCCATTGCAGACGCATGCTTTCCTGTTTCAATGCCAAGTCCTCCGGCTTCCACGCCGATTAATTTCACGTCTTCTTCGTCAATAAAATCCGCAAACATTCCGATGGAATTGGAACCACCGCCTACACAAGCCATGACTACATCCGGAAGTCTTCCTTCCTTCTCAAGAATCTGCTTTTTCGCCTCCACACTGATGACCTTCTGGAATTCCTTTACCATCTTTGGATATGGATGCGGTCCAACTGCTGAACCGATAATGTAAAAGGTATCCTCTGCCCGCTCTGCCCATGTACGAATAGCTTCGTTGGTTGCGTCCTTTAAGGTTGCACTGCCCGTTGTCACGCACTGAACCTTAGCACCAAGCATTTCCATGCGAAATACATTTAAAGCCTGACGTTCAATATCTTCCTTTCCCATGAGAACGGGGCGTTGCATGTTAAGGAGTGCGGCTCCCGTTGCCGTTGCAATACCATGTGGGCATGAGCCGGCCTCTGCAATCACCTTGGTCTTTCCCATGCGCTTTGCCAGCAAAATCTGTCCGATTACGTTATTAATCTTATGAGCTCCCGTATGATTCAAATCTTCCCTCTTTAAGTAAATCTTCGGACCATATTTTTCCGTAAGGCGTTCCGCCAGATAAAGCGGTGTTTCACGCCCCACATATTCCTTCAGGTAATAATTGTACTCCTCAATAAACTTCGGATCCTTAATCGCCTCATCAAATGCTTTTTCAAGCTCTGCAAGGGTATTCATTAATGATTCGGACACATACTGTCCACCAAAATCTCCATAATAACTCTTTTTCATTTTGTCCTCCTGACTGCTGTTACAAACGCTTTTATTTTCTCTTCGTCTTTTCCACAAAATTGTTCACAATCCTTCTCCACACTGCTGCTGACATCCACAATATCCGGCACAACCTCGCGGATGGCCCTGTTTACATTTTCAACATTCAGTCCGCCGGCAAGCATGAGCCTTTTATGATTTCTTTGAAAACCGGAAAGCAACGACCAGTCAAATGTTTCACCATTTCCCGGAATCTTTCCATCAAAGACCACTCCGAATATTTTAGGTTCCTGCATGAGATGTTCGGTCTCAACCTTATCTTCAATGTTATATGCCCGGAGAATCGGAATCGTTGCTCTCTGTAGAACTTCTTTCCTCAATTCCCCGTGAATCTGGATGAAATCAAAGCCCATCCTTTCTACTGCCTCTAACTGCTCCAATGTAGGAGAAACCGTGACTGCCACCGTCTTAATCCGCGGATTTAATTTTTTTAACCGCTCCTTAATGGGAATCGCCATATGCGGATAAACATTTCGCTTACTCTTTGGATAATACATGACAAATCCTGCATAGTCTGCTCCGGCATCTGCTACATAATCCGCTTCTTCCAGCCGGGTCAGTCCACATATCTTAATCTCTGGTATTTTTTCAGGCATCATACACCTTCTTCCAATGAGCCGCAAGCTCCTTCGGATTCTCCGACTCCATGAATGCCCTTCCAATCAGAAGTGCATTGACATCGCTCTGCTTTAGCAGGCTGATATGGGAATCCTCCGTTACCCCGCTTTCTGACACCAGCACCTTTTCTTTCGGAACCATCTTTGCAAGCCTTGTGGTGGTGGACAGTTCAATTGCAAAAGTCTTTAAATTCCGGTTATTGATTCCGATAATCGGGAAATCCAATTCCAGAACCCGCTTCATTTCCGTTTCATCATGAACCTCACAGAGAACATCAAGCCCAAGGCTTCCTGCAAGGTCATAAAGTCTTTTTAATGTTTCATCATCAAGAATGGCCGCAATGAGAAGAATGGCATCTGCTCCGATTACCTTTGCCTCATATACCTGGTATTCCTCAATGATAAAATCCTTTCTTAAAATCGGCAGACTGGAAATCTTACGAATTTCCTTCAGATACTCTGCCCCGCCATGAAAATAATCCTCTTCCGTCAGAACCGAGATGGCATCCACAGAAGCATTGTACTGACCGATCCTGTCCGTTAGCTCCAGCTTATTGTTAATCACCCCCATGCTTGGGGATGCCTTTTTAAATTCTCCGATTATGGAAAGTCCCTGCTTTGCCAGTGCATCATGGAAAGAAATGCATTTTCTGGTTGATGCAAGTGCCAGTTCCTTCATTTCCTCTCCACTGATTTTTTTCTTATGCTCCGGAAGTCTTATTTTCTTAGCCTCTACAATCTCATCCAATATCATGTCTATATCCTCCCGTTTACGAAGTTTTCAATCAACCGTTTTCCATGCTCCGTGTAAATGGATTCCGGATGAAACTGCAGTCCGACTACCGGATACTTTTCATGTTTGACCGCCATGATTTCCCCATCCCCGGTTCTTGCAAGCACCTTAAGACACGGTGGAAGCGTATCTTCCATGATTGCCAGGGAATGATATCTTGCCACCTTAACAGGTGAATCAATTCCGGCAAAAATACTGCTTCCATCATGGGTAATTTCCGACTGTTTTCCGTGGAAAAGCTGTTTTGCATAGCTCACCGTTGCCCCAAATGCAACTCCGATGCTCTGGTGTCCAAGGCAGATACCAAGAATCGGGACCTTTCCTGCAAAATACCGGATGGCCTCCACGCAGATTCCTGCCTCCAGCGGACTCTTTGGTCCCGGAGAAATAACAATTTTCTCCGGTTCCATTGCTTCGATTTCCTCAATCGTTACCTTATCATTTCTTACGACCTTAATGTCACTGTTAAATGTACCAATATACTGGTACAGGTTGTAGGTAAAAGAATCATAATTATCAATAATCAGTATCATTACAGTTCTTCCTCCTTTACCAGGGTTTTTGCCAGTGCCATGACCTTGTTGCAGCACTCCATGTATTCATTTTCCGGAACGGAATCTGCCACAATTCCGGCTCCCGCCTGAAGATATACCTTATCATCTTTCTTAATCATGGTTCTTATGGTAATGCAAAAATCCATGTTACCGTTAAAATCCACATATCCCGTGGCGCCGCCATACAATCCCCTTCGAACTGTTTCCAATTCGTCAATGATTTCCATCGCCCGAATCTTTGGCGCACCGCTTAATGTTCCTGCCGGCAGGAAGGATGCCACCAGATCAAACGGATGATATTCTCCCTTTTTCTTTCCTTCCACCAATGAAACAATATGCATTACATGGGAATATTTCTGGATGTCCATGAACTGGGAAACCTTTACCGTTCCAAACTCTGCAATTCTTCCCATGTCATTTCTTGCCAGATCCACAAGCATCACATGTTCTGCCCGTTCCTTTTCATCTGCAAGAAGCTCTGCCTCCAATGCCTTATCTTCCTCAGGAGTCTTTCCCCTTTTCCTGGTTCCTGCAATAGGGCAGGTCATTACCTTTCCTTCTTTTTGCTTTACCACCATTTCCGGAGAGCTTCCAATCACCTCAAAATCTCCGAAATGAAAATAATAAAGATATGGTGACGGATTTAATTCTCTTAACTCTTTATATAGTGCAAATCCGTCCTGCTTCGTTAAAACAGTCCATCGCTGTGATAAGACCGTCTGGAAAATATGTCCCTCACGGATATACTCTTTTATTTTTTCTACCTTACTTCCATATTCTTCTATGGTATCGGATTTTTTAATAATTACTCCGTCCCGTTTGATTCCTGTCTGAACCGGGCAAATGTTTTTCAATGTATTTTCAATTAATTGCTCTGCCTTCTGAAGTGCCTCTTTCTTTCCTTCCTCGCTATCAGCCCCCAGTACAACACCGGTCAATGTCTCTGCAACATGGTCAATGACAATAAATTCCGTTGCCAGCATGAACTGTACCGTTTCAATTCCAATTTCCTCCGGATTCTCGTCAGGAAGCTCTTCTGAATATCTCACAAAATCATATCCAAGGCACCCTACCAGTCCCCCGGTAAAAGCCAGCTCCCCATCTTCCTTGGTGACCTGAAATTCACTATAATACTCTTTCAGAAGCTCCAGCGGATTGCCCTTAAGAATTGTTTGTTCTTTGTTTCTGTTCGTAATCACAAGGGAATTTCCCCTGGACTGAATAATTTCTTCCGGCTCCACACCCATGATGGTGTAGCGGTCATGGTTTTTATCATAACTTTCCAGAAGGAAGCTGATTAAAGATGTGCTCTTGTCCTGACCGGCACTTTTCCTGGTTAATGCTTCAAAGACAGCAACGGAAGTCTCGTTGACGATGCTTACTGTTTTTTTGTAGGCTTTTAGAATTCTTTTCATGTTGGCTGATTCCTTTCCTTTTTGATGACTGCGGTTTTGCAGCCGTTTCATCATCGGAACGGACAGGGGGATTTTTGAATGAATTCGAAATAAAAAAAGTCCCTGACAATTCCTGTCAGGGACGAATATTATCGTGGTGCCACCCTTATTTACAGGCATATGAAAAACAGACTGCCTGCCTCATTCCGATACGGAGCAATTCATAATCAGGATACCGGATTCTCCGGTTCATTATGATTCTCGATATCTTTCCTCTGTAACGTGAGGTCACGTCGCCAGCTACTTGTAAGATAACTTTTGCCTGCGCATCTCCCAAACCCATTTCTCCAAACTCTCCATACCGGAATCTCAGCTTACCCGGCTCTCTGTGATGTACCTTTTTGAAGTACTATTTTGTTCATCGATTTTGATTAGATTTATGATAGCACTTGTGAAATCATCTGTCAAATTATTTTTTACTTATCCCAACATTCTCGCAATCCCATACAATACCAAAAGGTGTGCCGGATAAAACACATAAAATAAATATTTCATCCCCATACCACGCTTTCCGTTATAAAGCATCAGCGGTATGGTAGAAAAAACGGAGTACCTTTGAATTCCGGATGCGCCAAATATCTGCACGGCAGATGACAACAGATGCTTTGCCAGGAACCTGTCATGCAGCTCCTCATACACATATACCAGAAATACACCAAAGCATCCGTAATCCGTACGCAGAAACTCTGCCGTAAGACCTGCGGCCACTATAACGGCATATCCTGCTACTTTCTTACAAATATCCCAATTTGCACTGCATTTTATTTTCTGAATCCCATCTTTTAGATAAAGTCCCAGAAGTGCCAGAAAAAAAGTAATCAGCACATTCTGATATCGCAGGGTCAGTCCTCCAAAAAAAGCATAATCAAAGATTGGTTCCGTGATAATTGCAAATACAGCCATCCTTCCCATGTATTTAAGACGGTTTCTGGTATGCACATAACCTTCTGCCACAAAAAACGCAAAAATTGGGAAGGAAACCCTTCCCAGAATTCGAATCCAGATTATGTTCGGAAACAGAATTGCCCCAACATGGTCCACCATCATCATCACCATTGCAAAAATTTTCAAGGAAGATGCATCCAGACATTGCAATTTTTTTAACTGTTCTTTCATGTCCGATATCCTCATTCTCCCAATTTCCTGCTGACAAGCACTACAATAGACCGTTCTGCCACTTCTACTGCACGGTCTTTTGCAAGAAGCACAGCTTTAGCAGCAGACGACATCACAATCTCCCATTCCAGTCCGTCCGGAAGTGTAGGAAGTGCCAGCTTATGCTTTTCCCAGTGCAGATTGTATGCCACATAAATAAAATCATCTTCCCTGCCATCATCATTCATGGCATATTGCCCACAATACATGATTCCAAAATGGCGGTTATAATTTTCGAAACTGGCAAACCATGCATTATCACTATGATAGGAAATATCCGGATATCCACAGGACTTATAGTCCATGTCACGAAGAGGTTCTGCCATATGCAGAATACCGTGTTTCTTACGGAATGCAATCAGTTCCTTCGTAAACTCAAAAATCTCCCTGTTGCTTTCAAGATTCTTCCAGTTCAGCCATGAAATCTCATTATCCTGACAATACGGATTATTATTCCCGGACTGGGAATTCCCAAACTCGTCACCGGCATAAAGAAGCGGTGTTCCCTGGCTTAAAAGCACCATCATCAGCGCATTTTTAATCTGCTGCTTGCGTAATTCCACAATTTTTTTCTTCCGGCATTTTCCTTCCACGCCACAGTTCCAGCTGTTGTTAAAATCTTCACCATCTCTGTTATTCTCACCATTGATTTCGTTATGCTTCCTGTCATAGCTCACAAGGTCCATCAATGTAAAACCATTGTTATTGGCAATATAATTGATGACTGCCGTATTACTTTCATTCATCTTTACCCGGGACACAAACTCATTTAACTGATTCTCATCCCCTTTTAGAAGCTTTCGTGCGCAGTCCATGAAACCCTGATTGTAATTGGCAAGATTCTTATGGGAACGCTTTCCTGCAGCGCCATTCCAGTATGTGGTAAACATTTTCACCCTGGAAAGAAGCGGGTCGTTTGCCACCGCCTCCAGGACAGCATCACTACAATTCAGATGGATTCCGTCGATATGATATTCCACCACCCAGTAGCGGACACAGTCACGAATCAGATTGATTCCTGCATCATATGGGAAATACATCTCCACAATGACTTCAATTCCTGCCTGATGAAGCGCCTTGACCATTTCCTTAAACTCAACGGTGTAATCCCCGTTCTGACGACTCTTAGAGGAATAGGCAGCTTTCGGTGCAAAATACATTCCCTTACAGTAACCCCAATAATTCACCTTTCCATTATACTGCGGATGATACAGACTATTCTTATCATTTTCCGTCCATTTCTGAACTTCTTCAAATTCAAATACCGGCATGAGTTCCACGGCAGTAATGCCCAGTTCCTTAAGATATGGTATCTTCTCAATGACTCCGGCATATGTTCCCTTGTTTTTAACCTTGGAACTTGCATGCTTTGTAAAGCCTCTCACATGCAGTTTATATAAAACCGTGTCCGAATACCGTGTATTCAGCGGATGATCATTTCCCCAGTCAAAGAAATCCATGCACACTCTGGAACGATAATCCTTCTCTCTTACTGTATGTCCAAATTCCTGCACATCACATACCTGTCTGGCATACGGATCAAGCCTCGTCTTTTCTCCCATGCCGTAATTATATTCCAGATCCGAGAAATCCACTCCGAAAATTTTCACGGCAAAAATGTCTCCAAATTTATACGTTTCATCCAGTTCCACGGAATAAAACGGCGTCTGTGCACCCTTTTTATATAAATTCAGAGCAATCTTCTCCTGCCGGGACACAACAGCAAAATTATATCCTTCTTCTGTTTTATTTGCACCCAGTATCATCGGATTACCGATGACTGCTCCTATCTGCTTATTCATCCAGTCGTCCTCCAGCTGTCAAATAATTGTCATTTGACCTTATACTGATATTATAACGGGGGACTATCTCTTTTTCAAGGAAAATAGCTCTTATTCTTAATACGCCTTTACCTTTGTCCAGAGATCTGCAAAATATTTCTTGCTTTCCGCTTCCTGTTAACCAAACACTTCATTTTTCTCATATCCGGTATTTGCCACATAA
>CAMEUH010000038.1 GCA_945938055.1 uncultured Eubacteriaceae bacterium
CAGTTCTGCCTTAATCTGTGCAACCTCAATGGAATCGGCAAGAAAATGGCTCATCAGATTATATTTTTCAAATATTCCGTCACATTCCAGATAATTCTGCCGAACCCCATATTCCATCGGGAACCCTCCGGCAAATGAATCCAGAAGTTCTTCAATCTCATATACATTCAACAGCCGTTTCAGAAGTTCTCTTCCCGTCCGCATGTCAATGGTTGCATAAATCTTTATCATGTCGTGAAACTGTTCAGCCATCGCTCTGCAAGTAAGTTCATCTGGCGCTTTATTCTCACTCTGCACATGAGAAACAATACCTTTCAAATATTGTTCTTGATCCGTAAAGCCTTTTAATTCCGCCTTATATTTTCCTTCCGCCATGACACGGATTACTTTATTGGGAAGCTTGACAATCTGCTTCACTACCGCTACCGTTCCAAGATGATAGACATCCTCAAATCCCGGTTCTGAGACTTCCATGCTTATCTGTGTAACAAGCATAATCATGCCATTTGTTCCCATGGCACGCTCCACGGCACGGATTGATTTATTTCTGCTAATATCAAAATGAATGGCCATACCTGGCAGTATGGTCATTCCTCTGAGTGCAACAACTGGTATTTCATATTCTAATGATTTCATGCAATTTCACCGTTACGATTTTTACTATTCATCACGGAATTCACGTCATCCGTTCTATAAATTAATTCTGGTTCACTGGTTCCTTCTACCGCTTCCTTCGTAATGATACACCTGGAAATGGAATCATCCGATGGAATAATGAACATGACATCCATCATCACTTCCTCCATGATCGCACGCAGTCCTCTTGCTCCGGTTTTGCGTTCCGCGCTCTTTTTGGCCACCGCCCGAAGTGCATCCTCCGTAAATTCCAATGCCACCTCATCCAATTCAAAAAGCTTCTGATACTGCTTTGTAATGGCATTCTTAGGTTCTCTTAAAATACGCACTAATGCGTCTTCATCCAGTGAATCTAACGATACGGTTACCGGAACACGCCCTATAAATTCCGGAATAAGACCGAATTTAATGAGGTCCTGTGGCATAACCTTATGAAACAGTTCTCCCACGTTCTTTTCTTCCCTGCTTGCAATATCCGCATTAAAGCCCATGGACTTTGTTTCAATACGGCTTTCAATAATCTTTTCCAGACCATCAAATGCTCCGCCACAAATAAACAGGATATTCGTTGTGTCAATATGCAGAAGTTCCTGATGCGGATGCTTTCTTCCACCCTGAGGCGGAACGGAGGCTTCTGTTCCTTCCAGTATCTTAAGCAGTGCCTGCTGTACTCCTTCACCGGATACATCTCTGGTAATGGACACATTTTCACCCTTCCGGCTGATTTTATCTATTTCATCAATATAAATAATTCCATATTGTGCTCTTTCTATGTCATAATCTGCTGCCTGAATAATCTTAAGCAGAATATTTTCAACGTCTTCACCCACATAACCAGCTTCCGTAAGAGAAGTTGCATCTGCAATTGCAAACGGAACATTCAGAAGCTTTGCCAGCGTCTGTGCCAGATAGGTCTTACCAGAACCGGTCGGTCCCAGCATGAGGATGTTACTTTTCTGTAACTCCACATCATCATCCTTTTTGGCTAAAATTCTTTTGTAGTGATTATATACCGAAACTGCCAGAACTTTCTTTGCATCTTCCTGTCCAACCACATATTCATCCAAAAAAGCCTTTATTTCAACAGGTTTTAACAGGTTAATTCCAAAATCCTGTTCTGATTCCTGCACTTCATTTTCATACTGTTCTGCAAGAATTTCCGCACACACATCCACACATTCATCACAGATATATGTCCCGTTTGGTCCCGCAATCAGCTTTCGAACCTTATCGTGGGTCTTATTACAGAAAGAACATCTTAATACATCATCCATCTTCTTACCTGCCAAAATCTTTTCCTCCCAAATTCACAAATACAAGTTACAAAAAGGGGAGATTAATACTCCCCTTTTTAGTTTTATCATTTCTTTACGACTACACTATCAATCAAGCCATAAGAAACAGCCTGTTCTGCTGTCATCCAATTATCTCTTTCCGTATCTGCAGAAATGATATCCAGTGGTTTTCCCGTATTCTCAGATAAAATCTTGTTTAATTTTTCCTTCGTTCTAAGAATATGCTCCGCAGCAATCTTAATATCCGTTGCCTGACCCTGTGCACCGCCAAGTGGCTGGTGAATCATGATTTCCGCATTCGGAAGTGCCATTCTCTTGCCCTTTGTTCCACCGGCAAGAAGAAATGCTCCCATACTTGCCGCCATGCCAACGCAGATGGTTGACACATCACACTTAATATACTGCATGGTATCGTAAATTGCCATACCTGCGGTAACCGAACCGCCCGGGCTGTTAATATAAAGACTAATATCTTTACCCGGATCCTCGGATTCCAGGAAAAGAAGCTGTGCAACCACAAGACTTGCCGTCGTTTCATTTACTTCCTCTCCAAGAAAAATGATTCGTTCCTTTAAAAGTCTTGAATAAATATCAAAAGACCTTTCTCCTCTGCTTGTCTGTTCAATGACCATAGGTACTAAACTCATAATATTACCCCATTTCACAAAGTATTTATGGATTAGATTTCCTTTGCAGAATCAGCAACAAGTTTTACTGCCTTCTGAATGGCAACATCCTTTTTAATCTGTTCTGTTGCGGCATCATCTACCATTTCTTTAATCTTTTCGACATCCATCTGGTACATGGATGCCATATTCTTTAATTCTTCTTCGAAATCATCATCCGTAACTTCGATATTTTCCGCTTTAACGATAGCTTCAAGAACAAGACCATTCTTAACACGCTTTTCTGCTTCAGGTCTCATGTCATCAAATAATCTGTCTGCTGTCATTCCTGTATACTGCATGTACTGCTCAATGGAAAGTCCCTGAGATGCCATTCTCTGTGCAAACTCTTCAGCCATCTGGCGAACCTGATACTGAATCATTGCTTCCGGCACATCAAAGCTTGCATTCTCAACAGCCTTTTCAACTGCCTTAGCTTCCTTTTCACGTTCTGCACTCTTTACTCTCTTTTCGGAAAGCTTCTTCTTAACGTCTTCCTTGTATTCCTCTAATGTATCAAATTCAGAAACATCCTGAGCAAATTCATCATCCAGTTCTGGTAATTCCTTTGCCTTGATTTCCTTAATTACTACCTTAAACATTGCCGGCTTACCCTTAAGATTTTCTGCATGATAATCTTCCGGGAATGTAACATTTACTTCTACTTCTTCACCAACATTCTTACCAATTAACTGGTCTTCAAAAGTATCAATGAAAGAATGGGAACCGATTGTAAGGGAATAATTCTCGCCCTTGCCGCCTTCAAATGCTTCCCCATCAACAAAGCCTTCAAAATCAATTACCGCAATATCCTTATCTGCAACTGCTCTGCCTTCTACGGTAACCATTCTGGAATTCTGTTCTCTTGCCTTATCGATTTCTGCTGCGACTTCTTCATCGGTTACATCGGTATTAACCTTTTCAATTTCAAGGCCCTTGTATTCTCCAAGTGTAACTTCTGGCTTAACAGCAACCTTTGCAGTAAAGATAAATGGCTTACCCTTTTCAATCTGTGTAACATCGATTTCAGGCTGTGATACAATCTCAAGCTTACTTTCTTCTGCTGCCTTAGCATATGCATCCGGAATCAGTTCGTTGGCTGCATCCTCATAGAACATGGCAGGTCCATACATTTTTTCCAGCATCTGTCTTGGAACCTTACCCTTTCTAAAACCAGGAACACTTACCTTGGACTTATTTTTTAAATATGCCTTCTGCATACCCTGTTCAAATTCTTCTGCTGAAACTTCGATTGTAAGCTTCACCATGTTTTTTTCCTCTAAATTTTCAACCTGAAAACCCATTAAAATTTCCTCCTTAAGAAAATGTATATAAATAATTTAAAAATATGATTGTCACCATGCTTATGCACACGTACACATTATGACATTATAACACAGTCAATTCCTAAATGCAAAGGGTTTATAAGAATTTTAACCAAAAAGGAGCCAATGCTCCATAGCCATAAGACTATTTTGCATTGGCTCCCATTTTACTCTTTGGATGGATTAGTTACCAGAAGACATCTGTTCTTCCTGTTTCTTAATCATTTTTCTTACCATTTCTCCGCCGATAGAACCAGCTTCACGAGATGTTAAGTCACCGTTGTAACCTTCCTTTAAGTTTACACCAAGTTCAGATGCAACTTCCATCTTAAACTTATCCATTGCTCCCTTAGCCTCTGGTACAGATGTTTTGTTCTTGCTTGTCATATCATTCACCTCCGCAATATTTTAAATTTGCCAGACCTTCGACCCATCTGACACATTTATTTGAATCAGATAAGCAACGTTCATTGCTTATCTGCAATGCTCATCACTTATCTTGGTATTATTATGTTTCAAACAAAAAAATTTATAATGGAAATATTTTGAATCTACAAGCCATGCAGCCCGGAACCCCAAAAAGCGTTCCGGCAAACTTGTTTGTCAGAACGCTTTTTGGGGTTTCGGGCTATACGGCGCCAGCCGTAAATCGAAAAAATACGAAGTATTTTTGAGATTGCATGGCTATTCCTACCCAGCCATAATTCAAAAAATACGAAGTATTTTTGAGATTGCATGGCTATTCTCCCTCTCTCTTCTTCTCCTTCACCGGAATCTGTGCCATGATAATTCCGCAAAAAATCAACACACATCCCATCAGTTCCCTTCCACTCAGGGTCTGTCCCAGCACAAGCCATCCGGCAATCACAGAAAATACTGATTCCAGACTCAGTATCAAGGAAGCAATGGTTGGATTAAAATCCTTTTGTCCCACTATCTGTAAGGTATATGCCACTCCACAGGAAAGAACGCCTGCATACAGAATCGGTTTCCACGCAGCCAGAATGTCACTCATATGAAATTGTTCTGTAAAAAGCATGACAACTCCGGATAAAATTCCACAAACAAAAAACTGAATGCATGACATTTTTACACCATCCACCTTTGGTGAAAAATAGTCAATAACCAAAATATGCACAGAAAATAAAAACGCAGAAGCCAGAAGATAAAGATCGGCTGCTTCCAGGCAAAATCCTTCTTTTACACTCAACAGATAAAATCCGCCCAGTGCAATAAGAACACTAAACCACACCAGGATACTACATTTCTTCTTAAGAAAAATCCCCATGATTGGAACTATTACAATATAGAGTGCCGTAATAAAACCGGCCTTTCCAACCGTCGTATACTGAATTCCTATCTGCTGGCTGTTTGATGCAAGAAAAAGTGCCACTCCACAGCAGACACCACCAATAAAAAGTGTTTTCTGTCCTTGTTTTTTTTCTTCATTCCTATTATCATCATTATTCTTTCCCTGAATCAGATTGATTATCTAGATGCAGGGAATTAAAACAAATCCTCCAATAACATTACGCACAAAATTAAACGTAAATGGTCCGATATATTCCATTCCCACACTCTGGGCAACAAATGCTGCTCCCCAGATTGCCGCCGTCAGTAATAACAATAATGAATTTTTTAATTTAATTTGTTTCATTTTCTCTCTCCGCCATATTTATGTATTTAAGACCGATTGAAGGAACATTCTTGTTCTCTCATTTTCAGGACTGCTAAAAAGTTTTTCCGGTGCAGCTTCCTCAAGAATACTTCCCTGATACATAAAAACTACCCTGTCTGCCACTTCTTTTGCAAATCCCATCTCATGTGTAACCACAAGCATCGTCATTCCCTCTTTTGCCAGATCCTTCATAACCTGCAGGACTTCTCCAACCAGTTCAGGATCCAAAGCCGATGTTGGTTCATCAAACAGCATGATTTTAGGCTGCATCGCCAATGCTCTTGCTATTGCAACTCTCTGCTGCTGTCCTCCAGAAAGTTTTGCAGGATAGACATCTTCCTTTGCTGCAAGACCAACTTTGGCAATGAGTTCCCTTGCTATTTTTCTGGCTTCCTCCTTTTCCATTCCTTTCACTTCCACCGGAGCAAGCATCACATTTTCCAGTACTGTAAGATGCGGGAATAGATTAAACCGCTGAAATACCATTCCCATATCAAGAAGAAGAGCCGCAATTTCTTTATGTGTTTTTGTAACCCTATTGACTCCATGCTCCCTGTCGTCTATCAGAACATCATCAATCCAGATTTTCCCCGATGTAATCTTTTCCAGTCTGTTCAGTGAACGAAGGAAAGTAGATTTGCCAGCTCCAGAAGGTCCGATAATACAAACCACTTCACCCTGCTCAACTTCCAAAGAACAGTTCTTCAAAACTTTTAATTCTCCAAAATCCTTACAAAGATTTTCTGTTTTAATAATTGACATACCAAAGCCTCCTATTCATAAACCGAGAATTTCTTCTCCAGTGATGCAAATATTTTCGTAAACACCCATGTAATAATTAAATAAATTGCCATGGATGGAAGATAAATCAGCACATCATTGGTGGATGTCATAATCGATTGTGTAATTTTTGATAAATCCTGTAATGCAATAATGGAGGTCAATGATGCATCCTTTAATACCATGATAAATTCATTCGCAATGGGCGGTATTAATCTTCGATAGGTCTGTGGAATGATTATCTTTTTCATGGTTTTGGCATAATTAAATCCCAATGCCTTTGCTGCCTCGAACTGTCCCTTATCAATGGACTGAATTCCGGCACGTATAATTTCGGCACAATATGCTGCACTATTTAGACCAAATGCAATCCACGCTGCCATAAACCGGTTATTAATCGCCAGAGAAGGATTAATCAGCGGAAGTCCGTAATAAATGAAAAACAACTGCATTAAAAGTGGTGTTCCCCGAAACACAAAAATGTATATTTCACAAAATCCTCGCAGGATTTTAATTTTGGACATTTTCCCCAATGCAAGAAACACACTTAATATTACCCCTACGGTTACCGCCGCTATCGTTAAAAGAATCGTTATTTCGGCACCACGCAGAAGATTTGGAAGCCATGTCATGCAGTTGGCCGTAAACTTTACCATTCCTTCCCAGAAGTTTAGTTTTGTCCCCATGTCCACATAGACACCAAACGTCATTCCGGCCAATCCTACCATGTAATATTTTTCTGCTTTACTGCTGGAAATCTGCTGTGTAATAATCAGACTTGAAATGACTCCCCAATCCTTATATACTTCACTGGACTTTTTAACCTCTTCCTTATAAAATCCGTCCGGCACCCTTGAAGCCAGTTCCTCATAAGATGGACTGGTTAATGCCAATGGAATGCAAATCAGCAAAACTGCTGCAATAATTATCAGTAACTTCGAATATTTTTTTACCATGTTATCTCTCCCGTACAGGCATAAAAGGCACATGGCTTTTCATTCAAGTCACATGCCTTTAAGCTTATCATAAAATGATTCTTTTAGAAATACTTTGATAAGATTTCATCCAACTTTCCGCTTTCTTTTAAAGCTTTCAGTGCTGCATTTACTTTTTCTACCAATTCCGTATTTCCCTTTTGAATGCACACACCAAATTCTTCCGGATTATCCGGCTGCTGCCATGTAATTTCATAAATACTTCCTTCTCCGACATAACTTAATGCAACTGTACTATCACAAACGATTGCATCAATTCTTCCTAATTCCAGTTCATCAAATACCTGGATTACCTTTGCATATTCATATGTTTCAATCTGTATGCCTTTCGCTGTCATATAATCTGCAACATAAAAATCCGATGTTGTCTCTTCCTGATATCCCACTTTTAACCCTGCAAGTTCATCCATGGATGCCGGTTTTATCGCTCCATCCTTTCGTGAAACAATACACTGATAATTCTGAATATATGGTGTTGAAAAATCAAATTCCAACAGTCTGTCCGGTGTAATGGTTACCGCAGACATGATACAGTCATAATCACCTTTTGCCAATCCAGCAAAAATTCCATCCCATGCCGTATCAATCAATTTAACTTCCACGCCCAATTCTTCTGCTATAGCTGCAGATAGTTCTACATCCACACCAGTCGGAGTTACACCATCTGTATCAAAATATTCAAATGGGGGATATCCGATTTCCATTCCCACTGTAAGTACTCCATCTGCAAGGGAATCTCCTGTAAATACAGTCTGTTCTCCAGCCGTTGTTGTCTCTTCAGATGTCGATTCTGCTGTTGTTGCAACTACAGTCTCTTCTTTCTTTCCACAGCCTGTCAGCATGATAAACATCAGTACCATTATCATGGTAAAAACCATACTCTGCTTACATAATTTTTTCATAACCATTCCTCCAAATCATCACAAAAAATAAAGGCAATGAGACCTCAAAAGCCTCATTGCCTTTACATAATATATAACACCGTCCCTTTTTCATGTCAATCTATTTTTGCATAATAATGCAAAATTTCCAGATTGACCTTACCGATACTGAATTCCTGAAGCAATGGAATCCGCTTTTTCCTTTCCGTAAAGCCGTTCCACCAGAAAGAGCCCCAGATCAACTGCAGTTCCCATACCCCTGCTGGTTATAACATTGCCATCTGCAACTACTTTATCTGTCATGACAATTGCTCCATACAAATCCTTTTCAAAACCCGGATAGCAGGTTGCCCGTTTTCCTTCCAAAATATGCATGTGTCCAAAAACACTTGGTGCTGCACAGATTGCCGCAACAATTTTTCCACTTTCATATTGCGTTTTAACCACAGAAATCACTTTGTCATCAGCCTCAAGATTTCTCGTTCCAGGCATTCCTCCCGGAAGAAACACCACATCTGCATCCTCGCAGGATACTTCAGAAATCAGTCGGTCAGCCTTCACCGGAATTTTCTGCGCGCTCATTACCAATTGCTCATTTCCTACTGCTACTGTCACAACCTCGCAGCCAGAACGTCTTAATACATCTACTACTGCAAGTGCTTCTACTGTCTCAAAACCTTCTGCCAAAAAAACATATGTTTTTGCCATTTTTCTATCCTCCAGTTATTTTAAATTCGTTTGCTTCGTTGTATAATAATGTTACCATAAATCATAAAATAAAACAATTTGGAGGAGTCATGGAAATTGAACGTAAATTTTTAATACAGGAAATTCCTTTTTCCTTAGATAAATATCATTGCAGAATCATTGAACAGGCATACCTTAATATCTCGCCTGTCGTCCGTATTCGTCAGGACAACGACCAGTTCTACCTGACCTATAAATCTGCGGGGTTTCTGGAACGTGAGGAATATAATCTCCCCTTGGACAAAGAAAGTTATGAACATCTTCGTACAAAAGCAGATGGTATTATTCTTACGAAAAAACGATATGAAATTCCAATTCAAAACAATCTTGTCATTGAACTGGATATCTTTGAAGGATTTCATCAAGGTCTTATTCTGGCTGAAGTTGAATTTTCATCCCGCTCTCAGGCAGAAAGTTTTACCCCGCCATCCTGGTTTGGGAAAGATGTTACTTATTGCCCGGAATATTGCAATAGTAATTTGAGTAAATGTTGATTAACTTAAGAATCTATGCTAGAATTGTATTAAGAAAAATACAATAATTATTTTAAGGAGAGAAGGTACTGCTATGTTATGGAAAAAACATTCATCTGCCAATGAGACAACTGACTTATCACTGCTTATGGTTGCCATGGATAAGGTCATCGCTGGTGACTACGCACCAATTGATACTTCTCAATTTAAAGATCCTTCTTTAGGAGGCAAATTCAATGACGTTATTATGGCGTTTAAAAAGGCAAACAATAACTTTGTCATGAGAATGAATGAAGCAATGGAATCTATCGGTGACAGTTCTAACGTAAAAGAAATGATAGAACAGGTTACTGCCCAGACCTCCTCTATTCAGGAAATGACTGAATCCAGCAAAGAACTGGAATCCTCCATTAATAGTATTTCCGAAGAGGTAGGATTTATAAAGAATACTGCACAAGCTGCGATTGAAGTATCACAGAAAAGTGTTACAAACATGAATGATACTATTAATGCCGTGAACGATTCTGTTAATGAAATTAAAAGCATTAATGATAAAGTTCAGGATTTTCATGAAAAAATTGACCAGATTACCAAAATCATTGACATGGTTAAAAAGATTGCAAATCAGAGTGGTCTGCTTGCACTGAATGCTTCCATCGAAGCTGCCCGTGCAGGAGAAGCCGGAAAAGGATTTGCTGTTGTTGCCAATCAGGTTAAGGAACTGTCCAGTAACACAACCCAGTCAGCCGAGACGGTTGTCGAATATGTTTCTGAACTTCAGGAAAGCATCAGTGAATTAATTTCCTTGGTTAATAATACTACCATTCATCTTGAAGCAGGAAATCAAAAAGTTCAGCAGTCTGTACAGGATATGAACAACATGAGTGACCACATGAATCTGATTAACGAGCGTATTAAGAATATTTACAACGCTGTTAATACACAGTCTGATGTAACGAATACATTTGTAAAATCAATTGAATTTATGGCTGAAAGTTACGAAACCCTTCAGCAGGATTGCATGAATACCGGCAATCATTTATATCGAATCGGACGATATGTAGATACTACCAGAAGTGATATGGCAAGAGGTTTCTCAGCTCTTACCACGCAGGACTGGATTCGCGTATTCCAGATTGACCATCTGATATTTACATACCGTGTATATAATAATCTTGCAGGATTTGAACACTTAAAGATTACCCAGCTCAATAACCCTACCGGCTGTAAATTTGGCAAATGGGCTGGTGAACAGACAGATCCTAAGATTATCAATAGTCCGATTTTCAAAGACCTGCTTAATTATCACAATGGAATCCATAAATATGCCTGTGAATCCTGGTACGCTGCCGAAGACGGTGACCGCGAAACTGCATTAAAGAATTTCAATATTACATTTGAATATTACCAAAAGTTCTTTACTACCATAGGCAAATTTAAAGATTACATGAGAACAATCGGCTACACCGATGAAACTGAAATCGTAGTTTTCCGTAAATAAAGAAGGTGTTAATAATGTTGGAAAAAGCAATTGCATTTGCAAAAAAGGCATTAGAAGGTCAGTATGATTCCAAGGGCGAACCTTATATTAATCATTCATTAAGAGTAATGGACAAAATGACTACTGAGACAGAAAAAATGGTTGCTGTACTTCACGATGTGTTGGAAGACTCTCAATGCAGCATACATGATTTATTTGCATGTGGTTTTCCTCGAGAAGTCATCGAGTGTGTTGAACAGCTTACCCGTAAGAACGATGTCACCTATTTTGAGTATATTGATGATATCGCTACCAATGACATCTGTTCCAAGGTAAAACTCGCTGAAATTGATGATAACAAAGATATTAACCGTGTCAACAAATTATCATTTCAGACTTTTTCCATTGATACAAGATGCAACAAGGTTCGTGAAATCTTAAATAACCGCTAAGAAAAAGGATGCTTCTAATGAAGCATCCTTTTTCTTTGATATTATATTAATTTTGAATAATCAATCATTGGAAGTTTCTTGGTACAAGCAATTGCAATGGCACCAGGGCCGATATGACAGGACACACTGAGTGATAATGGATCGACCATCATCTTATGCTCCGGATACAATTCATTCACTTCCTTACGAAACAGTTCAATTTCTTCTCTCTCCCCGGTATATGCCATCATCAATACCATGTTACTCAAATCTTCTGGCGCATCAAATCTTGTTTCACAATCCCTTTTTATCGCCTCAATCATGGTAGTCTTTGCCTGTTTCAGGCTCCTTACCTTAGAAAATGCATCTAGCTTCTCACCCTGAATCTGCAATACCGGCTTAATCTTAAGAATTGTTCCCAGTGCCGCAGCAGCAGGAGTAATACGTCCACCCTTTTTCAGATACTTCAATGTCTCTAAAGTAATATAAATACTGGATTCCATCTTATATTCCAGAAGAATCTTCTTAATCTCGGCTGCATCCATTCCCTGATCTGCCAGATACTTTGCCTCATATACCGACTGTTTCTGCGTAATGGATATTCTTTGGTTATCCACAACAAAAACCTTTCCCTCATAATCTTTTGCAAGCATGGCTGCCGTCTCACAGGAACCACTAAGTCCACTAGACATCGGAATATGAACAATCTGATCATATTCTTCCAGCACTTTATTCCATAAATCCAGAATATCCCCTACTGCAGGCTGGGAAGTCGAAATATCCGCATCATTTTCCAGTTCTTTATAAAATTGTTCCTGGGTTAAATCGATATCTTCAAAATGCAGATTACCATTAATGTAAAACGGCATCGGAATTACAAAAATTCCATGCTTTTCTGCTTCTTTCTGTGTAATGCCACTATTACTGTCCGTTATAACCGCTACTCTGCTCACTTTAATACCTCCACCTGTAATCTATGAAGATTTTAGCATAAATACAGTACCTTTTCAATTTGATTTTTTTCAACTCAGGGCCACGTAACATGGCTTTAAATACTACATTTTCGCTTTTTTAATATCCAAAATTAAGCCCAAAATTGCAATGACTATTCCAAGCAGACACAGTACTGCAATCACAAGATAAATTTCTCCTCCGGTCTGCCTCTGAACCACGTAGGTCTCCGCTTCTGCCAGTGCCTCCTTTGCAGCTCTTTCCTCCTCTTCCAGTTTCAAAAGGTGTTCCTTGATCTCGTTTAAGGAAACAGTCTCCGATTTTGCATCCATGTTATAAGCATTATAAACAACTGCTA
Source organism: uncultured Eubacteriaceae bacterium (assembly GCA_945938055.1). Taxonomy (GTDB): domain Bacteria; phylum Bacillota; class Clostridia; order Lachnospirales; family Lachnospiraceae; genus MGBC120314. The sequence continues at coordinate 12,696 of CAMEUH010000038.1, forward strand.
TTATATTCTCTACGGTACAATCCCCATATGGCAGTTCAAATTCCATAAATGATTCATTCCTGTTCCACCTGCTTAATGTTGTAAAGGTCTCACCGCCGTCCAGACTGTATCCATAATATAAAATCGGATATTCCTCATCCGATGCATCAATCCTAAAAACTGCCTTTTCCTCGCCATCATTCATGGATACCAGAGTCAGATGACACTCTGGCGGGGTCTCGTCATTTGGAATTGGAATTTGTGGTTCTTCAGGGAATGTAACTTCATAATCCGAATAATCTGCACCAGTCTCACTGCTCTTTAATTGAAGAAACTTTGCAACTGCCACGGCATCCATCTGACCAAACTGAATTAGTTTTTCTTCATCAAGAAACTTTGTATCTTCCTCATGATCCATATGACAATGCTCTATAATAACAGCCGGAATATCAAATTCTGCCCCCCTTCGAAGCACCCCATAATAATCCGTTCCATCCGTTTCCAGTTTTGTTTTAATTCCTCTGTCATACACACCGATTTTTTCAAATTCCTTTAACAGAATCTCAGAAAATGCATACATCTCCGAATAATATCTTCCATAACTGGTCACCCACGTCTCTGCACCATAAAAGTTATGATTTCCCGAAGCATTAAAATGAATACAGAAAAAATAATCTGCCTTCACCTTTTTTGCAAATTCCGCCCGTTCCTTTATGGACATTTCATCCTCAGCAGATTCATGCGTAAGAACTACCTTCACTCCGTCATATTTGGAAAGTTCCTCTGCCATGGATTTTGCAACAATAATATTAATATCTTTCTCCATGATTCCATTATAATCTGCGCCCTTTTGTGAACCACCATGTCCCGGGTCAATGACAATAACCAGTTCCTCATTTGATTTATCCGCCATAATCTCCTGAACCGGCATCATTACCATAAAAGATATCATGAAAGCAATCATCAAGATTTTAATTCTTCTGTTCATTCTCTACTCTCTTCATTTTCCTTATAGAACTTCTTCTCTTTTTCTTCCTACGCCAATCCTGCAACTTCTTGGCAAACACCATCCTTAAATAATTGGCAATAAAATAAAAAATGCGGATGACAGGAATCGAACCTGCACGGTCTCCCACTAGAACCTAAATCTAGCGCGTCTGCCAGTTCCGCCACATCCGCATAACAGAAAGACTGTTTCCTCTCACAGCTTTCTATTTATATATGATTAAGCATTAAAATTGCGAAGACCGGAATCTTCGCAACTAATGAAAGTGAGACATCCGGGATTCGAACCCGGGACACCTAGATTAAAAGTCTAGTGCTCTACCGACTGAGCTAATATCCCATATTTCTTTGACAACTGGGCTAGTTGGATTCGAACCAACGTGATGCAGGAGTCAAAGTCCTGTGCCTTACCGCTTGGCGATAGCCCATCATTGCGTCTTAAGACACATAAGGGTGGGTACTGGGATTCGAACCCAGGACCTTCAGAGCCACAATCTGACGCGCTGACCAACTGTGCTATACCCACCATAATGAAAAATGTGCCAGAAGGGATTCGAACCCCCGACCCACGGCTTAGAAGGCCGTTGCTCTATCCAACTGAGCTACTGACACACATTATGGACAACTGTCCTAGATTTTATACATTTACCTCAATTCGTAAAAGAAGCGGGTGATGGGAATCGAACCCACGTATCTAGCTTGGAAGGCTAGTGTTCTACCATTGAACTACACC
>CAMEUH010000039.1 GCA_945938055.1 uncultured Eubacteriaceae bacterium
TTACCACACGCTGCCAGCGCCACACATAACATTCCTGTTAAAACCAATGATGTACCTTTCTTTAAAATTTTCATTACGTCCTCCATAAAATTATATTTTACACTAATACAGTTTCTTAAAAAAACCAAAGTGTTGCATCGTGCCCAAAAATTTTAGGCATGGTAATAGTAACATTATACCCATTTTTATGCAAGACATAATCTAATGATTCTTATGCAGATATTTTTCCTTCGTTGCCATTCCACCACGGATATGACGTTCACTCTTATTGACAGCAAGAATTTCTTTCGCCTCATCCGCAAGACCCGGATTAATCCGCGGCAGCCTGGACGTTACATCCATATGTACCGTACTTTTACTTACACCGAATTTTCGTGCCGTCTGGCGCACTGTTGATTTATTGGCAATGATATATTCGGCAATACTGACTGCTCTTTCTTCGATATAGCTTTTCAATGTGATAAATCCTCACAATAATGGTTGTTACATTGTATGTTTTTTTCAACCAAGTATGACAAAATAGTTAATGTATTTTTCCTACACGGATGATATAATATTGACTTACAGGAGGATTCTTCAATGCTATTTAAAGACGTAAATACCACCAAAAAAGGTTTAAAAATTATTATTGTTGGCTGCGGCAAGGTCGGTGCCACACTGACAGAACAGCTTAGTAAGGAAGGCCATGACATTACCATCATTGACAAAAATGCACAGGCCGTCCAGTCTCTTGCCGATATACATGATGTCATGGGAATCGTTGGAAACGGTGCCAGTTATAGTGTCCAGATAGAAGCCGGAATCGAAGATACGGATTTAATTATTGCCGTAACCAACTCAGATGAGTTGAATCTCTTATGCTGTACCGTTGCAAAGCGTGTCGGAAACTGTGCTGCCATTGCCAGAGTCCGTACACCGGACTATAGTGAAGAAGTCGGATATCTTCGTGAGAAACTGGGGCTTGCCATGATTATTAATCCGGAACTGGAAGCTGCAAGCGAGGTTTCCCGTGTTCTTTACCTTCCAACTGCACTGGAAATCAACACGTTTGCCCATGGTCAGGCCGAAATGATTAAAATACAGATTCCGGAAGGCAATGTCATGCATGGTCAGACTATTGCACTCCTTTGCAGAAGCATTTCCGTAAAAATTCTGATTTGCGCTATTGAACGAGATGGAGAAGTTTTTATTCCATCCGGAAATTTTATCCTAAAAGCAGGTGACCGCATTTCTTTTATTGCTTCCAGACAGAATGCCAGAAGCTTCCTTCAACAGGTTGGCTTTCAGACCAATCAGGTAAAGGATACCATGATTATTGGTGGCGGCAAGGCAGCTTACTATCTTGCCAAGCAGCTTCTCAACATGGGCATTGGAGTAAAGATTATTGAAAGCAACCGGGAACGTTGTGAAGAGTTAAGCATTCTCCTTCCAAATGCCATCATTATCAACGGTGACGGAACCGATGAAGAGCTTCTTAAGGAAGAAGGTATTGAATGTGTAGAATCCTTTGTTCCACTGACCGGACTTGATGAAGAAAATATCATGCTGACCCTGCACGCCAAAAAAATTTCCAAGGCAAAAGCAATCACCAAGATTAATCGAATTACCTTTAAGAATGTCATCTCCAGCTTAGATCTTGGAAGTGTTGTATATCCGCGATACATAACATCAGAAGCCATTATTGCCTATGTACGTGAAAAGAAAGCATCCATGAACAGCAACATTGAAACTCTTTATCATATGTTTGATTCCCGTGCCGAGGCAATCGAATTTCTCATTGACAAAAAATCTGACATTACCAATGTTGCCCTGATGGACATGAAATTAAAAGATAATCTCCTGATTGCACTGATTAGCCGGAACGGAAAAATTATCATTCCAAACGGTACAGATTCCATCCAAAAGGGAGATACAGTTGTTGTAGTAACCAAACATACCGGTCTTAACGACATTCAGGATATTTTGAAATAGCGGAGGAGCCATGAACAGTTCAATTATTCGATACATTCTGGGACAGGTATTAAAAATCGAAGCACTTCTTATGCTGCTTCCCTGCCTCGTCGCTTTGATATACCGTGAGTATTCCGGATTTTCCTTCCTAATTACCCTGGGAATCTGTGGACTTTTAGGAATTGCCATGACCTATAAGAAGCCCGAAAGCTATGTATTTTACCTTAAGGAAGGTTGCATTGCCACCTCCCTAAGCTGGATTTCCCTAAGTATTTTCGGATGCCTTCCATTTATATTCAGCGGAGAAATTCCTTCTTTTACGGATGCATTGTTTGAGACTATTTCCGGTTTTACAACCACCGGTGCCAGCATCCTTTCCGATGTGGAAAGTCTCTCCTTCTGCATACTCTTTTGGAGAAGTTTTACGCACTGGATTGGCGGCATGGGCGTCCTGGTGTTCCTGCTTGCCATCATTCCGCTAACCGGAGGCTCACACATTAATCTCATGCGTGCCGAAAGCCCGGGACCGTCCGTCGGTAAATTTGTTCCAAAGGTACGATATACCGCAAGAATCCTTTATATCATTTATATCGGCATTACCATACTTGAGTTTCTTCTGCTGATTCTTGGAAAAATGCCGGTATTTGACGCCATTACAACCTCATTCGGCACCGTGGGAACCGGTGGCTTTGGTATCAAGAATGACAGTCTTGCCAGCTACTCTCCATATATTCAGTGGGTTGTAACCATTTTCATGATTCTGTCCGGTGTTAATTTTAATGCATACTATCTTCTTCTGTTCCGCTGCTGGAAAAATGCGTTCAATATGGAGGAAGTAAAATATTATTTAATTATTATCGCTGTGGCAACCATGATTATTTTTACCAGTATTTGCAACTCAATATCCGGAATCGCCGATGCATTCCGCCATGCGGCATTTCAGGTAGCATCCATCATCACAACAACCGGATTTGCAACCATGGACTTTAACCTATGGTCCTCTTCCACCAAAACAATCCTTGTGCTTTTAATGTTCATCGGTGCCTGCGCCGGAAGCACCGGTGGTGGTATTAAGGTATCCCGTTTTGTGGTTGCTGTAAAAACAATCATGAAAGAATTAACTTCCTATATCCACCCAAAGAGTATCCTAAAAATAAAAATTGACGGGAAACCGGTGGACCGCGAAATCATTCGCTCCATCAATGTATATTTTATCACTTTTACCATTCTTTTCTCTGCCTCTGTATTTCTGGTAGCATTAGAGGGAAAGGATTTAACAACCAACTTTACAGCAGTTGCCGCAACCATTAATAATATTGGTCCGGGACTTGAACTTGTAGGACCGACACAGAATTTTAGTGGATTTTCCCCTTTTTCAAAGTATGTACTGATGTTTGACATGCTTGCCGGAAGGCTGGAGTTGTTTCCACTTCTGATTTTGTTTCATCCTGTGATTTGGAAAGATTGGATTGCACAAAGGAAAATGAGAAAAAAAGACAGGTAAGGACAGTCCTTACACGTGGACTGTCTTTACCAGATGTTTTTGATTTGCTCTTTTTTGACGGAGTAGGTCTTGCAGAAATTGAGCAGATCGTCTTCGGATTTTATTAACATGAGTTCCGTAAAATGGTTATTCTGATCCAGAAATCCGGCTGCTTTTTCGCCGGTACAGATGCTTGCCTTTATGGCAGGGGTCTGGTTAGCATATTCTTCAATGATAGATTTTTTCACTATTTTATGAAATACTTTGAGCATTTTTGAATCCTCTCTTTCTCTATTCTCCCCGCAAAATCTTCAGGAAGTCTGCTCCATATCTTTGCAATTTGTTATCACCGACACCATTTACTTTCAGCATTTCTTCTTTAGTCTGCGGCATGCGGATACACATATCAATGAGTGTCTTGTCAGAAAAAACAATATATGGCGGTACGTGTTCCTTACGTGCAATTTCCGTACGCAGGACACGAAGCTTTTCAAAATACTGATGTTGCTCTGTGCTTAGCTCGCCACGTCTTACCAGCTGTTTTCCGGAACTTTTCTCTGTATTTTCCTTTGCATGACGGATTTCACTCTTCATATAGATATGTGTCTCTTCGTCTTTTAAACGGGTATAATCACTACCAATTCTTAGAACCGGATAATCATCCTCTGTCTGATAAAGGATATTTTCCCAAATCAATGTATCAATCACCTGACGAAGCGTGCTTTCGGCATACTGCGTCAGACTTCCATATGTCTTTAATTCATCAAAATGATTTTCCAGAATTCTTGCCGCCCTGCTTCCGCGCAATACTCCAATCACAATATTAATTCCAAAACGCTGGTGCAATTCATAGACCGCATTCACAATCTTTCGTGCGATTTCCGTAATATCATGCTGTTCGTATTCTGTCAGACAATTACTGCAGTTACCGCATTCACCATGCACCTTTTCACCAAAGTATCTTAAAATATAATTGCGCAGGCAGTCCTTTGTAGTACAGTAGTATGTCATGTCACGCAGTCTCTTGATGTCACGTTCACGGATAGAGGCCGTTTCCTCGTCAGTGAGTTCCTTCTTTGACTCCTTATTTTCAATCAGAAATTTATTCGTAACAACATCTTTTGGTGCATAAAACAACATACATTCTGCATTTTCACCATCGCGTCCTGCCCTTCCTGCCTCCTGATAATAGTTTTCCATACTCTGCGGCATGTTATAGTGCAGAACATAACGCACATTGGACTTATCGATTCCCATTCCAAAAGCATTTGTGGCTACCATGACCGTCTTAATATCATAGATAAAATCTTCCTGATTCTGTGTCCGCTCAGTACTTCCCATTCCCGCATGATATCGTGCTGCAGCAATTCCCTCGCTACAGAGCATCTCATAAACTTCCTCTACACTTCCTCTTGTAGCACAATAAATAATTCCACACTGTCCCTCATGCTCCCTGACATAACGCAGAGTCTCTGTCCTCTTATCCTTCACGTGTTTTACCGCAAAATACAAATTCTTCCGATCAAAGCCCGTAATCCTTGTATACGGATCGCAAAGTCCCAGAATGCACAGAATATCTTCCTTAACTTCCTTTGTCGCCGTCGCAGTAAAAGCGCACAGAACCGGTCGTTTCTGTAGCTTTTCCACAAAAGGCGCAATACTTAAATATCCCGGTCTGAAATCCTGTCCCCACTGGGAAACACAATGCGCCTCATCTACCGCTACCAGAGAAATATCCGCATTTTCCACAAAATGCAGAAACCTTGGTGTATCCAGCCGCTCCGGCGCTATGTAAATAATTTTATACACACCATTTTCCGCATTATCAAAAGCCTTGTTTATCTGATTCTCCGTCAGGGAACTGTTAATATATGCCGCATGCACGCCCGACTGATTTAAAGAGGTTACCTGATCCTTCATGAGCGAAATCAGCGGCGAAATCACAACGGTAATTCCATCAAGCATTAATGCCGGAACCTGATAGCAAATAGATTTGCCCGCTCCGGTAGGCATGATTCCCAGCACATCCCTGCCGTCTAGAATGCAGTCTATGAGTTCTTCCTGTCCTTCCCGGAAATCCTCATAACCGAAATGCTTTTTTAATGTAACATATTTATCCGCCAATGGATGATTTGATTGATATGACTGATTTGAATTCATGAAGATTTTATGCTCTCCTTTCTCCACTCCCAGACTCCAAGAATGACACAGCCTGCAAGATAGCAGATAACATCCTTTATGTCCGCCACCGAACCGATCAGTATGCGAAAAAATGTATTATTTTCTAATCCAATAAGCTTTACAACCTGAAAGAACTGCAGGACTTCCACACACGTGGCAAAGAGGAAAATATAGAGTGGGAGCATTCTTACCCCCGTTGGAATAAAGATTCGCAAAAAAGTGTATATTACCACCACAACCAGCACATCACCGATATAGGGACGGATAAAGTTATCATGGCAGAAGAGGGCGATTAGGACCTCAACTGCCAGAAGTGCCATGGTTAATAAGGCGTAGATGATGCGGATTAAAATTTTATTTTTCATCAATTTCATGGATTTTAATTCCCCTGTTTTCTCCTACATACACCGAGTTTATTTGTTCATCAATTTCTATAATATGCCATATAAATCACAATTACAAGGATTCCTTTTTAACAAAAAAGTAAAATATCACCAGTCTATGCCCATTTATACCTTACACGTTCATGACTGTATGTGGTCCAATCCAAAACTCCATCTTTCATCAGCCTACCAAGAACAATATATGGTTGTACTCCACACTGTTTTGCAAACAACTTTATCGAATTTAAAGAAAATTCTTTTTTTCTAATAAAATTCTTGTAATCTGCTACCGGAATAAGAATGTTACTTGCAAATCTATCCGCTTTTGCCTCTACTTCTCCTAAAACAGAATCAAAATCTACAAACTTATTCTTAGTATCACCATTAATAATATGTGCAATTTCATGAAATAGAGTAAACCAAAAAATATCTGCATAGCTTTGACGCAACGTCATACATAAAACAATATTGCCCTCATCTGTTTTCTTTATAAAACCCTGAACAGGTGCTCCTTTAAAATTTTTAACTATTCTAAAAGCAATTCCACATTCTGCAAAAATTTGCTCCAACTGTTTTTGAATCTTATTTGCACTCAAAAACATCGAATTCTTAATATCTGGTATTTTCTTTTTTAGCTTATCAATATCTAACTTATCTGCAACACTTACATTTTGTGTAAGTAGCTCGCACATCCTTTGCCATGCAAACAATACATAAGGATCCACTTTGCTATTTTTAACTTGTGCACGAAATGCTGCATTATAAGCCAGATTAGGAATATCCGACAAATTACTGATATTCATTACTTTCCGCATATCAAGAACTTTTGCCGCCGGATTATCATCCATATTCATCCAGCCTTTTTCACCAAAATACTCAACCACCTCTTTTAGCCTCTTAAGAACGCCAATCTCCTCTTCCGAAATATTATTAACTTCTTCAAACTCCAATAATTCCCTATCATAATTAGCCTGTAAATTAATCCAAAAAGCAGATTCAATACCCAACGCATACTCCAGCTTTTTTGCAAATGCGACTGAAATGGGTTTAGTTCCATTAACAATGGTGCTAACATGCTTTTCTGTCATTCCAGTTCTTATTGCCAATTCCTTCTGAGTCATGTTTCTATCTTCAATTACTTCTTGCAATGTCTCTCCTGGATGTATAATAAATTCACGGGATAAGCCAGTTATATTTTGATCCTTTACCATGATAATCCACCACTCCCTTAATTATAAATGTATCACACCGTTTTAATGCTTTTGCACTAAAGTCATTTGTATCCGGTGCAACTATTAATCGATAATTTGCCGAAAGATGTACTGAATAATTACCATCTTCTCTTCCCTCCAGAGGCTCTATTTTACCAATCTTCGCCTGCAATAAAAATGAGAAGTTTGAAAATGCTATCAATTGATTAAATTTCTTTTTTACAGCCCTTGTCATTTCCGCACCAATTTCTTTTCTCATTAGATTTCTTGAACTTTGCACATCATTCAAGTCCTCAAAAAGTTCCCTCACTCTTTTATCTTCATATTTAACATACAAGTCCTACTTCTCTCCTTTTTAATTACCTATTAGGTAATATAATTTTACTATCTTTTCTTAATCCGTGCAACAACAACTTTTAAATTTTTAGTGAACCAAAATTACTTTATAAATTATATACTCTTTTTATGCATAATTTCCCATTAAAATCCGTGGAATTTCAAAAGTTTCCAAATTTATATACAAAAAAGGCAGAATTTTTACATTCCGCCTTTCATCTACACTATATTTCGTCTTTTTTCACATCTTCTTTTTCACTTTCCAAACCAATCCCAATGATTCTAATTCATTTTCAATACAGACTCTTTAATAATTGCACCGGGGCAATATTTTTCTACTAGCAGCTTTAAAATCTCTTTATCTCCCTGATTCATTTTCGGTCCCATCAGTATCTCAATATCACGAAAGGCACTTTCAGCAATTCTTACATCATAGAAATAGAATGGTAAATCTTTTGCGTTGGCTTCTAATTGCAGTTTTAATTTTCCGTCACTTGTATGTGGAAAAATCAGCATTCCATATCTCCACTCTTCTTGAAAGTCCCAGCAGTCTCTTTTATATTTATTGATATCGTTGAAATTTCCTTCCATGTCATAGGTTCCGTCCGTATTTTTCTTGAAATACGATATGGGTGATGGGTAAATCAAGTCATCATTTCCTGTATATTCCACTTTCCTTAAGAATGGCAATGTTGGATATAGATAAATGTCATCTCTCAGACTTAACTCTTTGGGATAAAATGTATCAAATTCTTTCCCATTTTCATAATATGGAAGTCTGATACGATTTTTCTCAAAAGGATTTTTTCTCATGCCGATTCGGATACCAGACATTTTTCCCGTGTACATTGTCCAAAAAGGGATGCTTTCCACTTCCAGTTCTGTCCAGGAACTGATAAAACAATATTTTCCTAAGAATTCAGAATTTCTCGTTTTCACTTCTTCCGCATCATCCATGTTTATCAATGAATTAAATCGGATTGTTCTGTTTTTCAAAATCAAAGCTAACGACGAGAGATTTGTATAATGATATAAATAATCCATGTTATTCTTCCTTTTTATTAACATAGTATATTACAAACCTTCTCGTCTATTCACGCTTGTCTCTTATTTCCCATCTCCCTTTATAACGCCCCAACTCTACAACGTAAATCGATTCACGTCTTCATCAAGCGCCGTTGCAATCATAAGCAGATTATCTACTGAATGATTACACTCCGTAACAATCTCCTTGACCTCTGCCATGGTTGCAGATGTTTCCTGCGTACTTGCTGCATTTTCTTCTGAAATTGCTGCAAGGCTCTCCATGCTTCCAAGCACGGTATCTTTGGCACTACTGATATTCTTTACCTTATCCGATATGTTATCAATTTCACCTGCCACAGAGTTAATATTCTCATTCAGCTTACCAAATACATTCTTTGTATCCTGAAGCTTCTCACTCTGGCCCTTCATCTCATTAATCACGTGGTTCATGATTTCAACGCTCATGTTAGAGTTATTGATGAGATTTTCAATAATCGCACTAATCTTATTTACTGCCTCCTGTGACTGATCTGCCAGGGTTCTGACTTCCTCTGCCACAACTGCAAAGCCTTTACCGTGTTCACCTGCTCTTGCAGCTTCTATGCTCGCATTTAAAGACAACAGATTGGTCTGTGATGCAATATCTGAAATAAGATCAATGGCACTTCTGATTTCAAGCGCAGCATGATTGGTGATATTCGTCTGGTTATTAACGTCATTTACAGAATGAACCGCCATGTTGTTAATTTCAATCAGCTCATCCACCTTATCATGAACTTCTGCATTGTGATTTCTCATTGCATCTGTGTTACTTATGAGTGTCTGAACGCTTCCAATGGTCTCTGATACGTAGTCGCCCATCTTTATCATCTGTTCGGTAACATTCTGGGTTTCTTCTGCCTGATTGGTAGCACCCTTTGCCATTTCCTCAACAGCGGTATTAATATTTTCAATAGAACTATTAATACTGTCAAAGCTCTTTTTAAACTCACCAGAAAAATCGGTTAGTTCTCCAGAATTTTTATGAATGTTGTGAACCGTATATGTAAGTTTTTCAATCAATGCCTGAATTGCTCTTGCAATACTGCCAACCTCATCATTTCTTTCCATCAGCCTAGAGCCGACTTTTGTGGAAAGATTTCCCTCTGCAACCGTTCCCAGACTTGTAACAGACGCCTCAATGGCCTTGACAATAATCCGAATCATTACAATCACTAAAACACAAATTACAGCTGCAATCACAATAATGAAAACCGTATTACCTACCATTAAACTTTCATATGCTTCTTTGGCTTCGTCAACCGGTTTTCCGGTAAAAACAATAATCTCCTCGCCCTCACCATAATTCTTAAGCAAATTGTAATATCCATAATAGTCTGTTCCGTTAATTACTACATCTTCCGTAAAATATACATTATTTTTCTTTAATGCATCATATATGCTATCCGATATCTCTGTATAAATTAATCTCTCACCGGATTCCTTCAGAATACTTGTAGCATATCTGGTTTTCCCCCAGAAAACAGTCACATCAATACCTGTATGCTGCCGAAAACCATCCAAAAATTCCTGATTTTCCGTAAGATTAATCGCACCCTTAAAAATACTGGTGCCATCACAGCTATATTCCCCCTCCGCCAATAACTCCATATCATTTTCGACTGCATATATGGCAGTCTTTAATTCTTTCTCAGTAAGTTTTCCTGCTGTCGTCGTTCCAACCGACTCAATGGCCAAAACTGAAAAAATCACCAGTAGAATTAATGGAATCATAACCACCATCAGCACCTTTGCAAGAAGTTTGATTCCCTTTCTTTTGTCAGTCTGTTCTCTCATAATTGTTCCCTCCCATTTCTGTTTTCCTGAGTTTTCCAGATACTTCCAGATATACTATATATTATACGCCATTTTCAGAATTTTTCAATTATTTTCAGATATCTCAATGACCCCTTTATCGTATTTGCGCATTAGCAGAATGATAAGTTACATTGCTGTTTAGATCATCTTGCCCAGATACTTTTTCGATGGCATGGCATCAAAGTCATACTCCTGCAATTCGTCCATCCTGATATTGGCATGACTTCCTTCGTGTACCATAAGATTTGAATCCTCCCCCACATGTACCACAATAACCGGTGTATGGGTTCCGTAAGCATATCCGCACTCCCACGCCGTTCCGGAATCACTGTAATTACCATGATAAAGCATTACTACACAGTCACACATATCAATAAATCTGCGGTCTTCATTAAATGTTCCAAGCGACCACGCTGCTGTCCCCACTTCTTCCCCACGGTATTCATGTTCTCTCGGACTATATACATAAAAACCCCGGCTTCTTAAAATTTCTTCTGCTTTTGCCACATATTCCAGTTCTTTTTCATTAAAAAACGGACTTGCAAGATATATTTTCATTTGCATTCCTCCTAATTGGCATTCATTTCCTTTATATTATTTTCCCGGCTTTCTTCATCCAGATAATAATTCTTAAGTCCCATCCAGTTCTCTTCACTTCCCCGTCCACCATTATTCCGGGTATTTAGCAGATTTTCACCTGACTTGTTATTCTTATTGAGAAATGTATTATTGACAAATCTTACATGCACTTTCGCACCGGTGACCCCCTGTGAGTCAAACCGCACCGCCTGTTTTCCTTCACAGCCTTCGACAATACAGTCCTCCAGGCTTAATTTCTGTACTCCGGTATATTTCTTATAAGCACCATCATGACAGAATAAGCCGTCTTCCTTCCCTGTCAGTACACAGTTTACAAATCTTACGTCACAGCCACCCCGCATGCCAATTCCAACCGCAGAATTCGATTCCGATTCAATAATACAGTTTTCAAAAATCAGGCTGTTTCCATAAAGAGAATCATCCTCCACATGCACACCATAAGCCCCCGGCTTAGAATTGTCTCCACGTCCTTTGGCCTGAATCGTCAGATTCCGTACCTCTCCAACCGAAATTTCAAGAGGCGGCGCATAATAATTAGAAGAATGATTAACAAGAATGCACTCCTCCTCATCTGTTCCAATAATCATAACATTTTTTCCCCAAGCCTTTACATTTCCCTGATAGGTTCCGGGGAAAACAATTACCACGCCCTCCTTCTCTATAGATGCTACTGCTTTTTTTATGGACTGGTACTGCGTGTCCTCCTTGGATACCACAAAAATATTTTCCTGCCCTTCCTGTACAAAAATGCTTTTTGCAAAGACATCTTCTTTTGCAGAAATACTCACATATCTGCAATTTTGTGGCAAAGAAAACAACATTCCTCCCGTTACCAGAAGGATTTCACTTCCCATGCATTTTTTATCCGCATCATAATACGCAAGATAGAAACGGTTTGTTCCCGGTGTGCAGAGTACCGCCCTGGCATTTTCATCCACAGGGATGTAAAGACCTGTTACATAGTCTTCTGATTTTTCCAGTTCTGCCGTTCCAACATCCACCAGACGCCCTTCTATCTGTGCCGAATTTTCCAGAAGGTTCCATCCCCCATCCTGTGCTTCCTGCTTTTCTTCCAGTTGTTCTACCATTTCCACAAATATCGTTCCAAATCTCCGGTCCTGATTATGACTGCCATCCGGTATCTCCTGGTTCTCCCCCTTCATTCCCCCACCGCATGTGCATAACAGATACAAAAGGAACAGTATGATACTTTTCATGCAGTCAAACTCTCCTCAAATAATCTGCTTTCTATTATACAACATTTGCTGATAAAAATAAAAGGGTATGTCAGATGACTCCAACATACCCCAAATTTCCTATTTTGATTCTTAGCCGAAATATCTCTTAAGAAGACCTTCGAATGCTTTGCCGTGTCTAGCCTCGTCACGAGCCATTTCATGAACTGTATCATGAATTGCATCAAGACCAAGTTCCTTCGCACGCTTAGCCAGGTCGAACTTACCTGCTGTTGCTCCGTTTTCTGCATCCACTCTCATCTCAAGATTCTTCTTGGTAGAGTCAGTTACCACTTCACCAAGTAATTCTGCAAACTTAGCTGCATGCTCTGCTTCTTCATAAGCTGCCTTCTCCCAGTAAAGACCGATTTCCGGATAGCCTTCTCTGTGAGCTACTCTTGCCATTGCAAGATACATACCTACTTCAGAACATTCTCCTTCAAAGTTGGCTCTTAAATCCTTAAGGATATCTTCACGAACACCCTGAGCTACACCTACAACATGCTCTGCTGCCCATACCTTTTCGCCAGCCTGTACTGTAAACTTCTCAGCCGGTGCCTTACAAATTGGGCAAAAATCTGGTACCTTATCTCCTTCATAAACATATCCACATACCTGACATACAAATTTCATTTCTTTATCTCCTTTTCAAAATTATATTCTAATTTATAAAACAGTAATGATTACTGTTTTCATTTTTAATTTACCATGCTCTATACATTTTGTCAACAACTTTTTATACTCATATCCTTATGATATTTTTGATTTTGCCATACAATCCTGACAATGACCATAAAAATGTATTGCCGAGCCATTGATATATCCGTCAAATCCTCGGTTAACCTCCCGGTTAATCCTTGAAAGTTCCTCCTCCAGATTCGTATCAATATCACTAATTCTGCCACATTCTGTACAAATAAAATGATAATGTGCAGATGTATCCCCGTCAAAATGATCACATCCATCCATGGATGGTACCTTTACTACTTCTCCCAGTTCCACCAGAAGCGACAAATTTCTGTATACTGTTCCAAGACTGATATTGGGGTATTCTTCCCGGATTTTATTGTAGACCATGTCAGCAGTTGGGTGTTCTTTTGTACTCATGAGATAATTTTTAACTGCTTCACGCTGTCTGCTGTATTTCAATCCTGCCATGATACTCTCCTTTATTTTAATCATAGTAATCGTTACTATTATTCTAATAAAAAAAGAGAACTCTGTCAAGCAAAAAATCCCGGAAACATCACTGATATCTCCGGGACTCTGTAACAAAATATATTTTATTTTGTCTTAGCTAATTCTACAATCTTATCATAAACCTTTTCATATAAAATCTGGAACTCCACATCCCTTTCAAAAGATTCACCATAAGCTTTCTTAAGTTCATCTAATGATTCATATGTGGTCTGAGTGAAAAGATCATTGGCATACGCATCAATTTCTTCCTTGGAAACTGTAATGCCCTCGTTGTCTGCAATAATGGTAACCGCCATCTTTTCTTTTACAAAAAGCTCTGCATCTTCTTTAATTCCTGCTTCAAAATCCTCCATGCTGGCATAACCTGCAAGCTGGGTAACATATGACTCAAAATCTTCAATGCCATACAAGGAACCATATACTGAAAATTCATACTCTGCATTCTCACGAATCAGTTCCAGTGTTTCATTTACTTCTGCTTCCGGAAGCGACTTAATCTCTGCACTATCCAGAATAGTCGTCATCATCTGGCTATATACTGTATTATTGAATCTCTGCTGCTTTGAATCAGCAAGATATGTCTGAATATATTCCTCAAACTCAGCCGTGCTATTCTTGACCTGAGACGGGTCTTCTTCGTTTGCAGTCACCTTCTTGACAAATTCATCATTATATTCCGGAAGAATCTTTTCCTCTACATAATTAACCGTTACAACAAAAATTACATCTTTACCATTTAGTTCTTCTTTTCCGTAATCCTCAGGGAACTTACATGGGATTTCATACTCCTTGCCAATTTCCAGACCAACCAGGCCACGGTCA
>CAMEUH010000040.1 GCA_945938055.1 uncultured Eubacteriaceae bacterium
CTTTATGTGGTAATCGGGCAGTGTGTGATTGCATGGATTGCGGCTTTGGTGGTAAGGCTTCTGGGAATGGCAATCGGTCTTTCTTAAGCACGAAAGACCGAAACAATCTTTCGGATGCAGTCATAAAGGTATGGCCGGTAGTGTTCCAGGTCTACCGGGTCATTATTTAAAATAACAGAGTGGCATGTTCCGCCTACCAGTTCCACGATGGTGTAAAGCATCAGCTCCGCATCTTTCCATTTGGAACCGTCGGATTCAATAATCTGATGATACATGGCGGAAACATCCATTTCATTTTTAACCTCTTCACGGAGCAGGGCACGCTTGTACATGCCGTAATTTAAGTTTTTATTAAGAAATTTTAACAGACGTTTATCCTTATTTAACTGTTCCAAGAGGTCATCGGCAATCAGAATCAGCTTGTCCTCAACAGATAATTCTTCTGTATGGGAGTTGAGCTTATTGAGCGCGTGGATAAAAAGCTGTTCGGCTTTTTGCGCAATAAGCTTTTCAATAAGATCTTCTTTATCTTTAAAATAAAAGTAAAATGTGCCTTTCCCCACACCGGCATGCTCTGCAATTTCGGAAATAGTGGTGTCTGAGATACCTTTATTTAAGAAGAGCGAAAATGCATGGGAGAGAAGGGCACTTCTTTTTTTCTGTTTATTTTCTTCGGCTTTTCCCAATGGATGATCCTCCTTGATTTCTGTAATTCTATGCTTCTACCAATTAATCATATCATATGAAATGGAAAAGACAAGCTGGAAAAAATAAAAAATTGACTAAAAGTCTAAAAATTCTATTAAGAATATTGACTGATAGTCAATTTTTTGTTATAGTTCACTTTGAAAATCGACCAAAAGTCAAAAAAGGAGTGAATGAAATGCAAAAGTTTGCGGAAAAAGTTGTGAAACTCCGGATTCCAATTCTGATAATCAGTATTCTTCTTCTGATACCGTCTTTTATTGGATTTGTGAATACGAGAATTAATTATGACATTCTCTATTACCTGCCGGATGACATTGAAACCATGCAGGGACAGGACATCCTGATGGACGAATTCGGCAAGGGTGCATACGGAATGATTGTCTGTAATGGAATGAGTAGTGCAGAGGTCATTAAAACAACAGATAAAATAAAAAACATTGACCATGTGGCAGACATTATCTGCTATGACAGCATTACGGGAGGGAAGATTCCGAAAGAACTTTTGCCCAAAGAGGTTCAGAAAATATTCTATTCGGAAGACGGACAGGGAACATTAATGTTTATTTTCTTTGATACAACAACCTCGGCAGATGAAACCATGGATGCAATCGAAGAAATCAGAAGGGTGATGGGAGAACAGTGCTTCCTTTCCAGTATGTCATCCATTGCAACCGATACGAAAAATCTGGTGGAAAGTGAGATGGCAGCATATACGATTATCGCTGTAATTCTCTGTCTCCTGGTATTATTTTTGACAACGGATTCTTTCCTGATTCCGGTATTGTTCATGGTAAGTATTGGAATGGCAATTCTTTATAATCTGGGAAGTAATTTTATACAGGGAGAAATTTCCTATATCACCATGGCGTTGGTGGCGATTCTTCAGCTGGGTGTTACCATGGATTATTCTATTTTCCTGTATCATAGCTATAAAGAGGAGCAGAGAAATTATCCGGACAGTAAGGATGCCATGTCCCATGCAATCGCTTCAACGATTGTTTCGGTAACGGGTTCTTCCCTTACCACCATTGCAGGATTTCTGTCAATGTGTTTCATGACATTTACCCTGGGACTGGACATGGGAATTGTCATGGCAAAAGGTGTTGTCATAGGGGTTATCTGTTGTGTTACCGTGCTTCCGTCCCTGATTCTTACCTTTGACCGGGCAGTAAAAAGAACCAGTCATAAGGCGTTGGAATTGAAAACAGGAGGAATTACAAAATTTGTTACAAAGCATTATGTCATCCTTGCAATTCTTATGGTAATCCTCTGGATTCCGGCAGTATATGGAAACAGCAACGTAAAAGTTTACTATAAACTGGATGAAAGCCTTCCGGCTTATCTTCCAAGCCGCCAGGCAAATGAGGCGCTGGAGAAGGAATTTGACATGAATTCCATTTCCATGGTGCTGGTGAGTGCGGATTTGCCGGCAAAAGAAACGAAGTCTCTTCTTTTCGATTTAGAGAATGTAGAGGGTGTTTCTTTTGCATTAGGACTGGATTCCGTAACAGGTGCACTGATTCCGCAAGCGCTGATTCCGGATGAAATCAAAGAGATATTAAGCAGCGATAACTGGAAATTGTTAATGGTTTCCTCCATCTATCAGGTGGCGACCGATGAGGTGAATAAACAGTGCGAGGAACTGGAAAGTGTCATTAAATCTTATGATCCGGAAGGCATGCTGATTGGTGAGGCGGCAGCAACCAAGGATCTGGTGAAGATTACAAAACGGGATTTTAATGTGGTAAGTGTGATTAGTATCGGAGCAATCTTTATCCTGATTCTTCTGGTACTGAAATCTGCAACGCTTCCGGTACTGCTGGTACTGGTCATTGAACTTGCGATTAATGTGAACATGAGTGCATCCTATTTTATGGGGACAACACTTCCGTTTATTGCATCCATCTGTGTTGGAACCATTCAGCTTGGAGCAACAGTGGATTATGCAATTCTTATGACAACACGGTATAAGAAGGAAAGAATGGACGGACATGGAAAGAAGGAAGCAGTACAGATTGCACTTTCTACTTCGATTAATTCCATTTTCTCTAGTGCGCTCGGATGTAGATTTGATTGGTGCCATTTGTATGCTTTTGGCGCGGGGTGCCCTTTTAAGTATGGTCATTGTTATATTGATGCTGCCAGCCATGTTTATGGTTTTTGATAAGTTTATTTGCAGGACAACAAAAGGCATGCGAACAATTTCGGACAGGTAAGGAGGAAACGATTATGAAAAATGTGAAGAGAGTGATGGCACTGGGATGTGTGGTGCTTCTTGTTATGGCAAACGTGTGTGGATGCGGTATGCAGGCACAGGCAATGGAACAGACAGAGGAGGAAAATAATCTTAAGGAACTTCAAAATGCCGTGGAGGAATTTGCAGGAAATTCGGATATTGTACGGCATAGCAGCACGGCAGGAAAAGAAGAAACAGTGTATGCAATCCTGGATGCCGGCGGCAATCCGGTGGAGACCATTGTCAGTGAATGGCTGAAGAATCCGGAAGGGAAAGATGATTTAAGTGATGTAACGGAACTTCAGGATATCTCTGTGGTTCAGGGCGATCCTTCCTATGTGGCGGATGGTGAGAAGAAAGTGGCATGGAAGACCGGTGGAAATGATGTCTATTATCAGGGAACCACAACAAAAGAGCTTCCGGTTAAGGTTTCCATTCAATATGAATTAGACGGAAATGTGGTAGAACCATCCGTTCTGGAAGGTGCCAGCGGGCATTTGAAGATGACATTTTCTTATGAAAATAATACGGCGAAGGAAGTTACGGTCGCAGGGGAAAAGTGTACCATATACCAGCCGTTTGTAATGCTCTCAGGCTTAATTCTGGATAATGAAAAGGTATCCAATGTTACGGTGGAAAACGGAAGCGCAGTTAATAACGGTGACAGCACAATGGTTTTTGGCATTGCAATGCCGGGACTTAAGGAAAGCCTTGGAATGAATGATTTAAAGAATGATGATGGGGAAGAAATTGATATTAATATCCCGGAAAATGTGGTAATCGAAGCAGATATAACGGATTTTTCACTTCTTATGACCTTAACGGTTGCTTCCAATAGTGCTTTGGAAGAACTGGGACTGGATGATATTGATTCCATTGATGATTTGAAGGAAGACATGGATGAATTGACCAATGGAATGAATGATATTATTGATGGAACAACTCAGTTAGATGATGGTGTAGGAGAACTTTCCAGTGGAACCGGAGAACTTTCCGACGGAGTCAATAAACTCTCGGATGGAACTGTGGAACTTGCCGAAGGCGCCCATAAATTATCGGATGGTGCGGCACAGGTCAATGATGGTGCCATTGCCTTAAAGAATGGTCTTTCCAGTTTAAAACAGGGTACCCCGGCACTGGTAACAGGCATTGGTGCACTCTCTTCCGGTGCAGATGAGTTATCAGGAGGACTTAACACCATTATTTCGAATAATGATACCTTAAATGGCGGAGCTACACAACTCTCTGACGGATTGAATACGCTGAATGCATCGTTAAACGATGCAGAGGCACAGGCAAAGATTCAGGCGTTGGTATCAGGTTCCTCAGAGTTTGCATCAGGGCTTTCCACAACGGCAGAAGGCTTGTCCCAGATTACGGCAGGATATAATTATAGTGAAGGGGATGTTGCCAATCTGATTGCAGGTCTTTCCTCCTGTGCGGATGCATTAACTGCATCAGGTGACCCGAATAGCATGGCAATGGCTGGATATATCCAGACCATGATTGGAACCTATCAGAGTCTCTATGACAATGTTGCCACAGCAGCTTTGGGTGTCAATACCCTGAATGGAAAATATGCTGAAATTAATGGAGGAATCGGTACGACAGCGGGAAGTATCAGCAGTGTGTCCAATGCTGTTGGACAGCTGGCAGCAGGTGCGGGACAGTTAAAGGAAGGTGTTGCAGGCTATACGGCAGGTGTCAGCCAGGCTGCGTCAGGAGTAAAGACGCTGGATGAAGGACTTGCTTCCTTAAATAGTCAGGTACCTGTGCTTGTGGGAGGCATTGACCAGCTGGTAAGTGGTGCGGATGCACTTGCCAGTGGTACCGGAGAACTCTCAAGCGGCGCTTCCAGTCTTTCAAGCGGTGCGGACGAATTAAATCATGGAACCGGTGAGTTAAAGAATGGAGTTTCCAGTCTTCTTGATGGTGTGGCAGAGCTCCTTGACGGAACCGGTGAGTTAAAGGAGGGTGTCATAAAGTTTAATGAGGAAGGTATAAAGAAGCTGGCTGATCTTGTAAATAAAGATCTGGAAAAATATTATGACAGACTTTGTGCCGTTCAGGATTATGCCAGGGAATATTCTTCTTTCACAGGCTGTGAGGAAGGAACAGAGTGTTCTGTAAAGTTTATTTATAAGACGGATTCGATTGGGGAATAAATAAGAAAATTGTAATGAGGTTATAAACATTTTCACGGCTTGTTCCGATATATAAAATGATTACCGGAAGTGTTTCTATCCGGGAGGGTACACCGGAAGAACTCTGGCAGTCAAATACGGGTAAAAGGATTTACCCATGAATTTCAAGGAGGAAAAAACTATGGGAACAGGCGGAGTGAATCAGGCAGCCCAGGCACAGGCTGTGTCTGCAAGTGAGCAGACAAACCCAAGGACTCAGGATTTGGGAAAAACCATTGGAGAGCCAAAGCTTAGCGAAAAAGCACAAAAGTATTACGATAAGCTGAAGCAGAAGTTTGGCAACATGGACTTTATCCTGGTCAGCAAGGACATGAAGGAGACAGCGGAGGCAAATGCATCTCGTTATGCCAATGCCAATAAGACGGTAGTTCTGATTGACGAAGAGAAAATCGAGAGGATGGCTTCGGATGAGGAATACCGTAAGAAGTATGAAGGGATTATCAGCGGAGCACAGGCGCAGATTCAGCAGATGCAGAAGCAGATTAGTTCCAGTGCGGGTGCTTCCAATGTAAAGACATTTGGCATCAAGATTAATGACGGAGGAAATGCTTCGTTCTTTGCAGTCATTGATAAGTCACTTGCGGCACAGAAGGAACGGATTCAGAAGAAGTCAGAAGAAAAGGCTGCGGAAAAGAAAAAGGCAGAAAAGGAGGCTCGTAACGAGAAGCTGGAGGAATACCGGTCCGGAAAACGTGGTAAAACGGACAAGGCGGACGGAAAGGAATCCAAAGATTACGAGACTGTTACGGCTGGTTCAATGGAAGAACTGATGAAAAAAATTGATGATGTCATCTACGCGGTAATGAGTGATAACGCAGAGACAGAAGCAGAAAAGATGATAGGAAGGAATATTGATTTTTCTGCATAGGAAATGGTTGTTAAGGGACAATGGAGAAATCCGGAGTCCCTTTTTTGTATGTGCGTTTCAAGAATATTCAAGGTGGTATGGCATAGGAAAATCCAAACAATGAAACGCAAAATCCGGCATAGAGAATAGAAGAAATGAAATTATCTATGCCCGCATTGGCATCTCAAAGAATGAGATTGGCATAGAATTTGGAAGAAATGAAATTATCTATGCCTGCATTGACATTTCAACAAATGATTTGGGTATAAGTTGGGCATGATTTGGCATAGCAAATGAGAGAAACATGATTCTCTATGCCATTTGCGATTAGAAAAAAGATTAACTTGGCATAGAGATAGAGAAAAAGATAAAATCCTATGCCAATCTGGAAATGTTTTGCAAAAGATACTTTATCTACACTCAAAAAGATACTGTCGCCTCACGAAATTTCATTCGTTAAAGCGACAGCCCCGTCTTGCTTATGCCACGGAAATCTTTACATTTGCCTTTAGAAGAATCGGCAGCAGAATACTTGAAATAACAAGTCCGGATAATCCTTGGACAAGGTTTGCAGGGATACTTGCTGCTGCACCGGGACCATACATGAAGATTTCAAAGGCAAAATATCCGATTGCCACGAGTATGGTGGAGAAAATGCCGCTGATAATGCATTTTACGACCGGAGCCTTGATGGACCTGGTGAGCTTGTGGTATACAAAGTATACGACAACGGCAATCACGCCTTTTACAAGAAAGGTGATTGGAACATACTGAAAATATCCGCCAAGCAAATCGGAAAGTGCGGAACCGATTCCTGCAGCAAGTCCGCCGTAAATCGGACCGAGGAAAATGCCTGAAAGTACCACAAAAGCATCGCCAAGATGGATATAGCCGCCGGTTCCCGGAGTTGGAATCTTAATAATCATGGTGGCAACACAGGTGAGTGCTGCAAAAAGTGCTGCGAGTGTCAGTTGTTTTATGTTTGTTTTATTCATTGGAATTCTTCCTTTCTGGTTTTGTATTGTTTTTGATATCATATACACAAAGTGGTAAGAATAAAATATCCAGTTATTAAAGAAATAACCAGTCCAGTTTCATTTTTCTGTCGAAATCTGATGTAGTATGACGAAAAATGTGTTATACTGAATTTCAGAAGGGGTAGAAGGAGGCAGGAAATGAAAGATGAAAACAGGGTGATTGGGCTGGATGTAGTGCGATGCGTGGCATTGTTTTTTATCATTGGCGTTCACTTTTTCTATAATAATGGTTTTTATTATGAGCCGCAAAAAGGAATGGTCATGCTCTGGGCAGATATCGTCCGGTGGATGACTTTTTCCTGTGTTCCGCTTTTTGTGATTCTGACAGGCTATCTTAAGGGCGAAGCCAGATTAAGCAAAAGATATTATAAGGGAATTGTGCCGATTCTTGTGGCATGGATTATGATTTCCATTCTCTGCATGGTTTTCCGGTGGAATTTTTTTGGCACAAAACAGAGTGCGGCAATGTGGGTTGCAGAATTTTTTAATTATAAGGGAGCGGACTATTCCTGGTACATTGAACTGTATATCGGGTTGTTTTTGCTATGCCCGTTTTTAAATGGATTTTTTAACTGGGAAAAGGATGGGAAATATCATTTTGTATTAATGATAACCATGGTGGTTACCGTATTTCTTCCATCCCTGCTTAATAATGTTACCGTGGGAGATGCTGTGATTAACGTCCTGCCGGATTATTTTGTTTCCTTATGGCCTTTTGCCTATTATTTTATGGGGTGCATGTTCCGCAAGTATCAGTTCCGGCTGAACACATTTACCTGTATCATGGGAGTGCTGGTTTTCAGTACGGTGAAGGGTCTGATGAGCTTTATTAGTGCGGACGGGCAGAGCTTTTATAAGGGAATCGGAGGAGGCTATTCGGAGTTTTTTGTGGGAGGAATCACCTTTTTCCTGTTTATGCTGTTTTATCAGACAGAAGTAAAGAACAAATGGCTGAGAAGATTTTTTACGCATGTGTCCAAACGTTCCCTTCATATTTATCTTTTGTCCAGTATTGCTGACCAGCTGATGAATAAGGTGTTTCATGACTTCCATGAGCCGGTGCATTACTGGTGGCTGTTTGGCGTAAAATGTGTTCTGGTATTTTTGATTTCCCTTGCAATGAGTGAGGTGGTTTATCCGGTTACGACTGCAATCAGCAACTGGATTATGGAATGTGTTCCGGCATGGAGAAAGAGCCAAAAGGAGTGAGGACTTATTTTAGAGATGAAGCCAAAATATTATGACCATTTTCATTGTACGGCAGACAAGTGTCCGATGACCTGCTGCATGCAGTGGAAGATTGCGGTGGATGAAGAGACTTATGAAGGCTGGAAAGATAGAGAATTTAAAGGGAAGACACTGGATTCTTTTGTAATGGAGTCAGATAACGGAAAAATCATCTGTCTTAATGAGGAAAGGAAATGCCCGTTTCTGAATCCAAAAGGATTGTGCAGTCTGGTGCTGGAACACGGAGAGACGATTCTGTCACAGACTTGTGATATCTTTCCGCGTCAGATTCATGATTTTGAAGGAAGAAGGGAATGCTCCCTGGTGTCCTGCTGCCCGGCAGTAGTGGATTTGTTTTATCGGGAGGATGAGGTTGAATTTACGTATCCGCTGGAAAAAGAGAGTATAGATTTGTTGTTTTCCATTCGAAATCTCATGATTGAAATCGTAAAGAATAAGAAATATCCGCTTCCGTTCAGCCTTCTAATGGCATTTTATATTTTGCTTGATATTTATGGAAAGAATGAGCTGACGACAGGTGAGCTTTCTCAATATAGGGAGGAATCCCTGCTGGAGGAGCTTTCGGTTAAAATACATGAGGTGGAATCATCCTGGGAAGACACTTTTGAAGAAGATAATGAGTTATGGCTTGACATGGTGGAGAACTACCGTAAGGAAGGCTTATATGCAGAGTATATTGAGGAACTGTCAAGGCTTGCGGAAGAATTGACAGAACAATATGACCGGAGGAAGATTCGGAAAAAAATGGATTCATTCCAGGAGGCTTTTGGAAAATATGAGAACCTGTTCCGGAATTATCTGGTGTCAGAATTTTTCACAAATATGCTGATACCGGAAGCGGACCTTGAAGGAATGGTTATCATGATGCAGTGGATTGCCATGGAGTTTGTGTTAATCCGTCATGGGTTGTTCCTAAAATGGCTGCAAGACGGGGAAAGTATTTCCTATGAAACAGTTCGGGATTATATGGTTGTCATTTCCAGAATGACGGGGTATGATGAAGAGGATATCTTTGAATACATGGAGAACAGTTTCCAGAGCCTTGTCTGGGAATGGGGATATATGGCATTAATTACAGGGATTGATTAATACAGCGTAAAACAGAAAGTAAAGGCAGGAAAGCGTATGATACAGGATATCGGACCAAAGCATCTGAATAATCATTTTGAAAAGAAACAGCCGAATGCCAAAGATAAAGTGATGCTTTTTAAAGACAAGATGATTTTTGTCAGAGAAATGCAAAATGAGGCACAATTCCTAAGTTTTGAGGAGTTTGTATCCATTTGTGCGAAAAAGAATAGACCGGTTCCGGGATGTATCTATATTTTTACATTGGGGAATGAAGCCTATTTTCTTGCGGAAATGGAAGAAATGGAAGCGGAAGGCTATGAATATCGGAAAATGTTTGACCTTCGCAGAATGCAGCCCAAGGAAGCGGTATTTGCGGGAGCAACGGCGTGGCATCTGTATTACTGGTATCACACGAACCGTTTTTGTGGTGTGTGCGGTAAGAAAATGATTCATGATGAAAAGGAGCGGATGATGCGGTGCCCTGCCTGTGGCAACATGGTATTTCCAAGGCTGGTTCCTGCGGTCATTGTGGGTGTGAAGGATGGCGACCGGCTGCTCATGACAAAATATGCCGGACGGGAGTATAAGCGTTATGCCCTGATTGCCGGATTCACGGAAATTGGTGAGACCATGGAAGAGACGGTTTCCCGTGAAGTTATGGAAGAAGTGGGGCTTAAGGTTAAAAATATTACCTACTATAAGAGTCAGCCGTGGGGCTTTGACAGCGATTTGCTTCTGGGATTTTATTGTGAGCTGGATGATGACCGTCCAATCCGGATGGATGAAGATGAATTATCCATTGCAGAGTGGGTGGATTATAAAGACATTCCGGATTATCATGAGGGATTAAGTCTTACGGAAGAAATGATGAATGTCTTTAAAAAACAGAGAAAAAAACTGCATGGAGAAGAAAAATAGCTTAAAATATGGCATTTGCAACTGATGGTTGACAAAAAATACAGTCGTTTTTCTGGTATGCAACCGCCGGAACTGGTATGATTTTCCTATCAGATCTGGTAGAACAATAATGGGAGGAAATCAAAATGATTTTTGCAGACAAAATTATTCAGTTAAGAAAAAAGAATGGCTGGTCGCAGGAAGAACTGGCAGAAAAAGTAAATGTAACAAGACAGTCCGTAAGCAAATGGGAGAGTGCCGCAAGTATTCCGGATATTAATAAGATACTGGAACTTGCTAAAATATTTGGTGTAACAACGGACTACTTATTAAAGGATGAAATGGAGATGGAAGAGTTCTCCGGTGAAAATGATGAAGAAAGAAAGGTTGTTTCCATAGAAGAAGCCAATGATTTCATGGAAAAGAGAAAGCTCTGGGGAAAACAGACGGGAGCCGGTGTTGTGCTTTGCATTTTGTCTCCGGTAATACTTCTTTCCCTTGCCGCATTTTCGGAAAAAGGAGTGATTAAGGAAGAACTGGCAGGAGGACTTGGCGTTATCATACTTCTTCTTATGGTAGCGGCAGCAGTGGGGATTTTCATTTATTCCTCTCTTAAGATGGAGCGTTTTTCTTACATGGAAAAGGGAGATTTTGACCTGGCATATGGTGTAAGCGGCATTGTGGCAGAACGTGCAGCGGAATTTGAAAAGCCATTTGCAGTATCCTTGACAGCAAGAGTAATTCTCTGCATTTTAAGTGCAGTTCCGCTTCTGATTGCTGCTTCGGTTGAGGCAGAAGATTATATTGTCGTACTTATGGTGGCACTGTTGCTCATCATTGTTTCCGGGGCGGTATACCTTTTTGTTTCCCAAGGAATGATAAAGTCAGGTCATGACATGCTTCTTAAGAAGGGAGAGTTTGATTTGGTGGAACGGGAACTCAATAAGAGAAGCACGAAATTTGCAGGAATCTACTGGCCGTGTGTTACGGCGGTATACCTTCTTATTAGTTTTCTTACATCACGGTGGGAAATTACCTGGGTTATCTGGCCGGTAGCAGCATTGGTGTTTGCAGCAATCAGTGCGGCATTGAGAAAAGAGAATTAAAAGAGTTAAGAGTTTAGAAAGAAGTGGAGAGTACAGGCATGAATGAGATTCAGTCAACAGCAATTGTAGGAATGGGAGCATTAGGAATTCTTTTTGGTTCGCACATTCAGAAAAAGTGTGGAACGGATGCAGTTTCCTTTGTCATGGATGAAGAGAGAAAGGAACGGTATTCGGGCTGCCGGTTCACCTGCAATGGCGAAGAAAAGCAGTTTAAACTGGTGGGCAGCAAGGAGGCCAAACCTGTGGATTTATTCATTGTGGCAGTAAAATATACTGGTCTTAAGAGTGCCATGGAGGTTATGAAAAACTGCGTGGGAGAGGATACCATCATTATCTCGGTCTTAAACGGAATCAATAGCGAGGAGATTCTGGGAAAAACCTTTGGCATGGATAAAATCATTTATACCGTTGCGCAGGGAATGGATGCCATGAAATTTGGAAATGACCTAAAATACACGCAGATGGGTGAACTGCATGTGGGGTTGACAGATTCTTGTGATAGAAAACGATATGAGCGTCTGATTCGTTTCTTTGATGAGACTGACATGCCGTATGTGGCAGAGGAGGATATTCTCTACCGGATGTGGGGAAAATTCATGCTGAATGTAGGACTGAATCAGACCTGTATGGTTTATGGAACGAACTACCGGGGAGTTCTTTCAGAAGGAGAACCGAACCGTACCATGATTTCTGCCATGCGGGAGGTAATCGCATTGGCACAGGATGCGGGGGTACACCTTACAGAAAAAGATTTGAATTTTTATGTGGATGTAATCAAAACCCTGAATCCGGAAGGAACACCATCCATGGGACAGGACCGGATTAATCGGAAAGCTTCGGAGGTGGATATGTTTGCCGGAGTTGTAAAAGAACTTGCGGCAAAATACGGACGATATGTGCCGGTCAATGATTTTCTGTATGAACGGGCAAAAGAGATTGAAAAAGAATACGTAAAATAAGGCGGGCAGATGAATGGAACGGAATGTTACCATGGAGGAAATATCCGACGGGAAATTATATGGAATCAATGATATGGTGAAGGCAGGCTGCGGAGACTGCAAAGGGTGTTCCGACTGCTGTTGTGGCATGGGCAGTTCGGTGGTGTTAGACCCGTATGATGTCTTTCGCATGACGTGGGGACTTCATAAATCTTTTGAAATGCTTCTTTCGGAAGGCTTTCTTGAATTAAATGTGGCAGACGGGATTATCCTGCCGAATCTTAAAATGGCAAAGGGAGAAAAAGAAGCCTGCGGTTTTCTTGATTCGGAGGGAAGATGCAGCATTCATGCATACCGTCCGGGAATCTGCCGTTTGTTTCCTTTGGGAAGATATTATGAAAATGATACATTTTCCTACTTTCTTCAGGTGCATGAATGTAGTAACAAAAATCGTACCAAGGTAAAGGTCAAAAGCTGGATTGATACACCGGAGACTGGAAAATATGAGAAATTTGTCTGTGACTGGCATTATTTTCTGAAAGACATCCAGGCTTTTTTATGCAATAATAAAGAGGAGGGAACGGCTCAGAAAGTAAACCTGTATCTTTTACAGGAATTTTTCATGAAACCGTATGATGAGGGAAAGGATTTTTACGGTCAGTTCCATGAACGGTTTGACCGGATTAAGGAGTTTTTGTAAGATAAAAAATAATAAGGGATAAGACTGACACGATACGTCTTGGGGAGGACACATGAGTGAGAAACAAAGAGTGAGAAAGACCGGGAAACGTCTGATGGTGGCATATGCCTTAAGGACTTTTGTGGTTGTGGTACCGGTACTGTTGGTGGCTGTTTTTGCATGGCTGTTATTTTTTAAGGATGCTGCAAAAACATCTGCCGGGACAGACGGAATGGAAGAAAATAACCGGGCAGAGAAGCCTGCATGGACTTCGGGAACCGTGGATGAAAAGGATATTACATTAGAGGTTGCCCTGCTTGTGAAAGATTATCTGGAGGAATGTGGTGCCAATGTCATCATGACACGCAAGGACGATACCTTTATGAATAAATACGACCGTGCCGCATTTGCAAATGAAAAAGAGGTAGATTTATTCTTAAGCATTCATTGTAATTATCTGGAGGACAATCCGGAAGTTTCCGGCGTGGAGACATATTACCTGGAAAATGCCGTAGATGGCATGGCGCTTGCTACGGCGGTGCATGAACAGGTACTTTCTGTTACGGGGGCAGATGACATGTACGTACGCACCAATGATTTTGTGGTGATTCGTGAGACAAACATGCCAGCGGCTTTGATTGAAATTGGGTATCTGAGTAATACACAGGATGTGAAGCGGCTATGCGGGGAAGAGTATCAGCAGAAGATGGCGTATGGGATTGCCGCAGGGATTGTGGAGTATTTGAATCAGTAGCTCTGTGGTAGGTTTATGGTAGGTCTAAAATTTTCATGTTGACAAGCGTTGCAGCATCCCATATACTAATTTTATTAGTATGAGGGCAAACATACGGAAACGTATGGACGCAAAGTCGAACGTCTAATGATATTAAGGCACTAAAGATTGCGACAGAATCCAGGATATATCGATGATAGGTTGACCGCAGTATGTATGGAAGGTACTACTGCGGTCTTTTTACGTTCTGAGGGGGCGGATAGCCAGAAATGATAATAACGGAAGAGGTTTTAAATGTATTAAATGATTTTAAAAGAAGCATAGAGAAAGATGGCATAGAGGTTTGGTTTGTAATAGGAAGGTAGGGTATATATGAACGAGGAAAGTAGAAGTTCCATTTTTAAAGGTGAGGGCCGAATATTAATT
>CAMEUH010000041.1 GCA_945938055.1 uncultured Eubacteriaceae bacterium
TGTAATACCGGCAGCATTACCAGAATGCCAAGATAAAGGTACAAATACCAGAATGCCGTGGTTACATTGGTCTTCGTAACCGTTTTCACAAAATCCATCACCGTATGCTCATAATCACCCAGCATATAATACCCAAATGAAAATACCAGAAGCACTACACCCACGCGAAAAATTCTCTGAAAAATTTTCCGATAGCCATCAACCTTTTTAAGGAGCAGTACTCCACTAATCATGAGAAACAGTGTAACCGCCATCTTGCACAAAACCATGTAAAGGATTCCGCCTGCAAGTTCTGCCCTGCTTACGGACGCAATGGCAATATCCGCTCTCTTTAAGATAATATTTGTATGATTTACAATCACACCCAGACATGCAATGATTCTTAAAATGTCCAGATAGACAATCCGTTTCTTCATATTTTACCCTTCATTACGATTTTTTCCGATTTAAACCTTGTATAATAATTGTAACAGATATTCCCCGTCTGTTACAACCGTTTGTTGAAGAATCCGTAAAAACATTTTCATTTTATCCTGTACTATCTTTTTCCCTTTTTTCATATACTCATACCAAAGTAATCCGGAGTCTACCTATCATGAATGAACAATTAAACCAATTTAAACAACGCTTTCAAAATTCCAATAAAAAAGGATTTTTCCTTCTTATCGCCCTGCTTTTTCTTGCCATCGCCATCAGCAATCTTCCTGCAATCCGTGAAGCCAGCAGCCGCGTCGGGGACCGGGAACTTCCGATTTACTGTGTACAGACCGATAAAAAACAAATTGCACTCTCGTTTGACGCGGCATGGGAGAATACTTGATTGCGACACAAGAAAAGACAGTAAACCTTTGGTGATTTACTGCCTTTGATAGTTGTTTAAATTATATGTTCTTGTTTCCTGCATTTCTTTCTGATGACCTCAGCCCGCTAATTTGTTCAAATGCTTTGTTGTCCATAGGAAGTTCCCTGTCATATTCCATAACTATTGCCATTTGTTAATATTTCACTTCTAAACAATAAAATCTCCACAATAATCATCCTATCAAATCATAAAAACAGAAAGAATGTATTTATAATTTCAATTTTTTATTCTGTTTCTAATATATCTAATGATTTGAAGTATACGTTTTTGAACTTTCTTGTTAAATCTTCATTTTTACTGAAATCAAAAGCATAAATATTAGTAAGTTTATTTATTGCCATAAAGCACTTTTGCAAAAGCTTTACACTTTTTTCATTATTTACTTTAATCTCTGTTATATCATTGTTCACATCATCCGTTGAATTATCATTTACATATGCCCATATCATCATCTTTACAGTAATTATTTCTTCATCGAGTAATAATACCCATATTATTTCTGGAAAATCATCAAATACTTGTCTAAAATAATTCTGAAACGATTTATGCTGATATGGTTCACGTACTTCGTTCTCATATCCATCTATGGCAATAATTACACTTTGGTAAGAATCCATTAAATCATCTTTATTAGACATGAATTTTGTACGAATATCATTTAACTTAGTAAAATCCATAGCTTCTATTTCTTTTTTATATATCGTTAGTAGCTTATACCTATTATCATTTTTTTTCATTCTCTTTTTCATAAAGTTATCTCTTAATTGTGCATTTGACACCCATGACTCAAAAAAGAATTTATCATCTCTTTTTAACCATACTTTCCCATTAGTTGTTAATTCTACTGCATTTTCGTACCTTTGCTTAATTCCATTTTTTAAGTTAGACATTTCGTGATTTTTATCTTCTTCACATACCAAAATAAAGAACGCAAACGAATTTATTATGATACATCTACTAGCACAATAATATGATGCACTTTCTACCAATTTAAATGGCCCTATTCTAAACCAGTCAATAGCATCATTTTCTATCCCCTTCAAATGATGACAAAATTCTGCTAACTCCTTATTCAAACATCCTGTTCCTATATACATTGCAAACACAGATATATTAGATTCTGTTTTCCCCCTATCCATAATAAAATCTACATTTTTTTCGTACTGATTTATATCATACTTGGCATCATTTGCTCTAGCTGAATTATAGCATATTTTCATCAACCACCTTATCAATAAATTATAATTATACTTAAAATAAATTTTTTTAGTAACAATCGATAGCTGTTCATTATATTTTAAAATCAAATTCAACGCATAACTATCTAATTTTGACAATTCCCCATTATTGCAACAAGGGCATACATCTTTAACAGTTAATTCTGCGTTAATAACTCTTGTGGGTGCTTTATCAAACCAAACTGTCGGCTGTTTAAAATTCATATGCTCTATAAAACCTTTAGGAATTATATGCTCCCTTGACATTTTTCCTTCAAAATCACAATATGCACACTTCATAAATTAATCACTCACCTTATTCAGATAAAATTTTACCAACGCATCAATATAATTTATCGCTAGCATTTTCTCATATAACAAATATTTCCAATCATTTTTCCCAGCCCTTTTTAACTGCCCATTCTTGCCTCCTATAACAGTTCTCTCAACTGCATTTTTTATTTCTGCTTCATTTTCATCTTCTTGATTTGATACAATTAACGATAAATTTGATATTTCCTCACTAGCAGCATCTCCATATCTCTCTAATAAATTTAATTCTCTATAATGGTTTTCTACAATCTGTCTAACATAAATATCCTGAATTTTCGAAAAATCCGCTATATATTTAATCTTTGTAGATTTTTCTATGTCTGAACTATTAAAATCAATATCAACTTTTAAAAACTCTATATCATCAACATCGTCTGCATAAAAATTAATAAAATTTCTAACATTTGTACCATCCAGAAACTTATCACCTTTTTGTTTATTACATTTGTTACATATTGGTATTAAATTTAACGGATATAAGGTAAACTCTGGATAATGTTCTTTGGGTATATAATGATCGACTTCTTCTAGTTTGCTTGTCCCACAAAAAGGACATATCCCTTTACACTCATCATAAACTTGCTTCAGTTCACCATCTTTTATATTTTTCTTAAAAGATGATGTAAAAGAGGAATGAATAGCCTCTTTATCATCATCGACAACTATTATACTTTTATTTATATTTTCTAATGTCATTAGATTGGTTTTATATGTTGTATATCTACCTTTTATATATGATTCATATTTACTCAAACGTTTTACAAAGTCTTTATTCCTCTTTCTTGCTACTATATCATCATACAAAGTATCTGCCTTTGTAACATCCGGTTGCGATATCTTCTTCATAAGTTAATCTTCATCTCCATATAATAAATTCAAATACAATTCTGCATTCATACTTAAATTATTTTCAAATAACTTTTCCATATCTTCTTTAGAAAAACCTTCTTCTTTTTTCTGCTGAAAAAAGGTTTTGTAGTTACTCTCATCTGGTCTTACATTAAATACATTTGCAATAATTTGGGATATATTTTCACCAAAACATTCTTCCCAAAGTTTAGTTTCATAAAATTCATTATTATCAAATATTCTAACATATTTTGCCGGTATCTCTTGTAATACTATTGGTGAATGAGTTGAAATAATCGCAAACGAATTATATTTATCTAACAGATCATTTAACATATGCATAAAACTTGATATTGCATTAGGATGTAAATGAATTTCTGGTTCATCTATGAGCAACAACGAATCTTCGGTTATACTAACAACAACTTGTGTAAAAATATGTAGCATAATTTTTTGTCCCGAACTCAATGACCGGAAATTTTCCTCAATAATTCCATCCGCATCAATTTTTTCATTAAAAAACAATCTTTTCAGGTCATTTGTACCATCAAAAATATTTTTCATAATAACAACCCACTCTTTAATTCTACTCATTCTTATAATATCAGCTAAGTTTGTCTTAAAATTAGAATACATCTCACTTTCTGAAATCAATCTATTCTCATGCAATAATCCACAATACACATAACTTCCCAATCTATTTTCCAGCATTATTGATTCTTGCAATTCTTTTCCCTTTGATAAATCTTCAAAATATTTATTAAATTTTTCCTCCTCATCAAACGTCTCTATTTTTAATATTATTTCATTAAAATATTGATATAATGCACTAAAATCTTTATCCTTTTCTGCCCTGCTTTTACACTTCTCCCTTTGTCTCTCCAGTTCACTAATTATGTAATTTTTCTCCTGAACAATACCTCTCTTAGTAAAACCTTCTGCAAACGTCTTTTCAAAATTATCAAAAGCACTATACGATATTGCAATGTATCGACTAAATTCCGGCCTTATATCTATATCTGATTCAATATCTATTTTACAACGACCACTTAAAACACTAGCCAGTGAAGAAAGCATTTTTGTTTTTCCAGTCCCATTTTTACCTACAATAACATTTATTCTGTTCGGAAGTTCTGTTTCATCATTAAATTCAAAGTATACTTTCTTATTCTGCTCTTTATCGTATGTGTATGTAAATGCAACTTTCGTTTCTATATGTGACGACATTCCGTAATACACATTATGTCCCATTTTATATGCATGATAAGCAATACTATCTCTCATTAACGAATTGGTTATCCCGTTTTTATCCGGAAATTTATCTCGTATATCTGTATTAATAGCAATATCATTTAAAGACAATAATATATCTCTCCCGAATTCCATATCAGGCTTATCTAATTCTCTTAATTTTTTATAATAATCTATACTTTGGCCCAAC
This sequence comes from uncultured Eubacteriaceae bacterium, assembly GCA_945938055.1. GTDB lineage: Bacteria > Bacillota > Clostridia > Lachnospirales > Lachnospiraceae > MGBC120314. Next base: position 4,703 of record CAMEUH010000041.1, read on the forward strand.
GAGCAAAAATCCTTATTGAGTTTTGTGAAATTATGCGGCATTTCTGTTCTTGCAATATATTCTTTTGCATGCAAAATTTTAATTTTACCCATAAATCTATAAATTGCTTTTTCACTAGTTTTATAATACATTCTAAATAATGTTTGATTACCATAATCATCAAAATTATCTGTAACTAGTTTAACATGCGGATATATGCTCATCACCTGTTCTGGAATTCCATGTTCCTCCGAATAGCCTTCGAGATAAAATTGCATTTATACCTTCCTCCCATTCCATTATGATTAATATATATACATCACGTTTAAAATATTTATCTGATATACTATAATAAATCAAATTTAAACTTACAAAACTGAACAACCAAGCAATACAACCATCCACTAAATCCAATACTTAAAATGAATAGCCCCAGTTGAAATAAATTATATTTAACTAATACTTTCCCGAAATAAGCCGTAAACTTCTAAGCATTTACTGCCTTTAGTGATTTCTTAATCTTCTATTTTTAGAATTCTATTCTTACAATATACATATTGATTAAATAATCCCTGACTACCATAAGGTGCTATCAGATCATAGTCAATAAACATATATACTTGTCCTTCTATCTGTGAAATTTTTTTAACTCCCATTGACCCAAATCTATATATCATTGTAGTCATACTGCAACACATATCACTAATTGAGACAAACAATAATACTTCATCATAATTTCCCATTTTAGCTAATGTTACCTGTATTTTAACATTCTCTGGCAAAAGCCCATCCTCATCTAAATAGTCTTCTTTTATCTCCTCATACAGATTTATTCCTTCATCTTCTACAAAAATAATAAATTTAAATTGTCCTTGTGTTCCCCTTCCATACTTAACTGCTATCTGTCCACTTATTTGTCCATAACCTGGCAGAGTATGATATTCATCTAGGAAATTATATATTTCCTTTCCAATAATAAAATAATTAAGTATTTTCCCTCTTAACAAAAGCTTATCATCATTAATCGTATCAAAATACTCAATTTTTTGCCAACCACCACGCGTTGTATTTTCAATTGTTTCATTTAAACTAAAATGTACCAGTCCCGACAATTCTTCCTTTTTGTTAAAAAAGGAGCACATCCTATTTTTGCTTGCAACGTCAACAAATTTATTATAGTACTTTATTCTATTTTTCTTTTCTTCATTACAAACAACCTTACCACTGTTATCTTTTTTAATATACACTAAAATAGGTATACCTTTTTCTAATGCATATTGATATTCCATAAAGGTGTAACTTTCCCCTGTTTCATCACATATTGTGCCAACATTTCCTCCTAAAATTAATATATAAAAATCGCTATAATCAATTGCTTTTTTAATATATTCAAATTGTTTCTGGTCTATTGCTGGAAATTCTTCCATGCCTGCTGGGAAACAGCGTTTTTCTAATACCGCCTTCTTTACAACTGCTCTCTCTTCCACTAAATCTCTATATGTAGAACTTATAAAAACCTGATATCTAATCATTGCTACCTCCTATAAACTACCATTACTTCCAAAGATATTGTAACATCAATTACTATTTTTTTAAATATCAAGTCTCATACAAAATAAAGGAGCCACATCTCTGCAGCTCCCACTTACCTACGCCGAATATTTAAACCTAATATCTATACTCAATTTATCCGGCTTCTCATACACCTCAATTGAATCGAGAATACAAGCCAATGTTACCCGGTCAAGCTTCTTGATTTCCTTGAATTGTTTCAAGTGCTCAATCCACTCATTCTTTTCACCAGCTTCGCTTATTGATTGATTCAAAGCATTCATCTGACTTTTAATCATACTTTCTTCTCGTTCATAGTCTGACTTATACGCCAAATAATCCTCTTTGCTCAAATCACCAGCCTTATAATCTTCATATATTGATTTTTTCAGAAAATACAGCTTATCAAGACGTATTTGATAACCTTGCAAATCTACATTAGTACTGCGAATTGACTTTTCTTTTACCACTATCTTATCCATCTTAGCTATTTGCTCGTTGAGTTTATCAAGAACTAATTTTTCCAGCAACGCTTCCTTTATCCCATGACGACTGCATATCTTCGTTGAGTATCGTTTATACGAACCGCATACATATGATATTTCTCCACGGTTACTGATTTTAGCCATAGCTCTCTTACAATCTCCACATTTTATAAATCCTGAAAATAATCCTGCATTATCATTTGAAAATTTCATTTGCCTTGTCCTCTTTTTTAATAATTCCTGTGTAATATTCCAAGTTGCCTCATCTATAATCGGTTCATGTGTTCCCTTTACAACAATCCATTTATCTTTAGGAAGTTTTGTAGCTCTACCACGAACTTTCTTACGCTCAGACTTATTTAAAACCATGTTACCTATGTACATTTCATTATTCAGTATGGCATTAACCGTGCTATATGTCCAATATGAGGTATAATTAAGTCTTTTGGCATTACGATAATTTAAACCTTTAAGCTTCTTGTATTCAGAAGGACAGGGAATCCCCTCATTATTCAATATAGATGCAATTGAAATCTTTCCCTGACCACTGTTATATAACTCAAATACCCGCCTTACAACAGTTGCGGCTTCACTATCTACAAGTAACTTATGTTTATCTCTAGCATCTTTTATATATCCGTAACTACAAAATGCTCCTGTAAAATCCCCTTTTTTCTGCATTGCTGTAAAAGAAGCTTTTACCTTTCGACTAATATCCTTGCTATATTGTGCATTAAATAAGCTTCGCATTGGTACTATCAAATCATCCGCACTAGTAACATATAACGAATCATAATTATCGCCAATGGCAATAAACCTTATTCCATACTCCTGAAAGACATTTTCCAAGAGATTTCCTGCATCAAGATAATTTCTTGATAATCGTGACATATCCTTGCATATTACTGCCGAAAACTTACCACGCTTCATATCAGCTAATAATCTTTTTAATTCCGGTCTATGTTCAATGGTTACACCACTAAAACCATCATCAATATATTCCTCACCATAAACCAAGTCTTCATGCTGCGAAATATAATTGTGTATTATATCTCTTTGACTCTTAATACTATTAGATTCTGCTTCTGTTCCATCATCATTCGAAAGTCTCAGGTAAACTGCCGCAATATAGTTTGTCTTTGTCATATTCATTCACCCCTTTCTCTGTTGAAAGGAAACCACCGCTAAGCGGTGGCTCCTTCTATTGTAGCTTCCATATCCTGATGCACTTGAATTACTTCTTGTAAAATATCTTTAAATTCCAGTGCATCAGCTACTGCAGAATATGTAACTTCAATCTCCTTATCTTTCTTGATAACCTTATCTCTCATAAATATCACCCTTGTCTCTTTCTAAAATTTATATTAATCTAAGCAAATAATTATTCTAAATTAGCATTATTATCTGACTTTCTTGTGATAGTGTATCTTTGCTTTAACTAGCTTTTATTAGTATTGTTATGAATAGTTTTATAATTAATTTTATATTTTCTTTTTATTTATCTGCTTACAAACCAATACATAATAATCTACATAGGTATTAACAAATATATAAAAACAAGACGGAGGACGATTAAACTATGTTGAAGCAATATGATGAAATCTTGACAGTAAAGGATGTATCTGAAATTTTATTGATTGGAAGAAATCGAGTATATGAACTTCTCGAAACAGAACAACTCAAAGCTTTTCGTATCGGAAAGACTTGGAAAATTCCTAAACAATCACTGGAGGAATACATTTCCACATTAGGATATTCAAGAAAATAACGGAAACTCTGATTTTGAAGTTAATACTATATAAATATGAGTTTTTTTGATTATAGCTACCATTGCCATATTTATTTTTGCTATTATACTTTTAATATTAAATATTCTTATGATTATTAGAATTATATTTACATGAACTGTCACGCCAAGAAGAATAGAAGACATTATGGAATCATGCATAAGAAATGTCTCTCATTCCTTGTTAATAAAAAACTCTGTGATATAATCGTATTGTCTATATTATCAAAAACACTTTTTCCAAGGAGATATGATTTATGGCATACAAATACAGATTAATTTATCCTGATGGCACTATTGAAATTTCTGATGATTCCTACTCTGCATGGAGTGATGCTGAAGATGCTGCGTTATACGATTGCAGTTGTTTTGAAGAAGGTGCTGAAATTTTAGCCTTATCAGGAAGAAACTTCGATTCTGGTACTCTTGAATATGAAATCTATGAAGAATAACTTATTCTTATTACATAATATCTACCAATAAGGCAAGATAGCAGCCATAGCATTCTCTTATTTCAACGAAGAAAAGGGGCTTACCGATTTCTCGGAAAGCCCATACAAAAAGTCTTTAAATCATATGATAATACACAAGATTCTTCTTATGCTTCTATGTATTGAAAAGACTGTGGTGCACTACTAATACCATATTCTTTCAACTCTTTTGGTTCACTATATTTTACGACATTCTTTAATTTATATGCCACTGCCTGTTCCCTATTCTCATAATATCGGTCAAAAAAGATTTTATCAATTCCAGATTTCTTTTCTGTCTTTTTCCATATGACTTCAGGATTATCAATAAGAACATCTTCAACTTCCGCTTCGCCCACTACCTTCATAATAGGATTTGTCGAGTAAATCAGTATTTTATCAACATGCCGTTTACACGCTATCTTTCTAAATTCATATCTCTTAGTCCCATTTAATATATTCTCGACATGGTTTGGATTTATTGATAATAATATTGCACACATTATTCTCACTCCGTTTCAATTTTCTTTACGTAATATATTATACTTCACCCAACATAATTTTGCAATCTCTTTCGAACATTAGTTCTTATCAAACAATATCTTATTGACTCCGCCATTTTGAGCAATTTTTTGAAACTGCTCGTCAGTAAGCCCAAAAAATCCCCAATAACGACTTCTATCTAAGCCTACTGTTTCTATTAAGTCATGACGTACTATTCGCTTTTTTAAAGCTGCATTATAAGTCATCTTGATTGCCTTACAACCACCCTTTTTATACCAATAATATAAATCGCCCTTATCAAATACGCTATATTTACTAGCATATTTGTAGAATTCTTCAAAAGAGCTGAACTCATTCTGCATTTTTACATCCTCCACTACACAAATTGAAGTTGCCACAGCAGAATATTCCGCACTTTTTCCTTCCTCAGCAGTTCTATAAAGTACTACAATATCCCCACACTTTAATCCTTCTACCCCTTCCATTGTACACACATATATCTTATGGATAGAATTCGTATACGATACATCCGTAATAATATTCTTATTCTCTGTTGTCAAAATAGAATCCGGAAACATAACAGAATGATATTTAGGGTAAATACTTAATAAATACTTCTTTCCTGCACTAATATCAATGAGCGGGAAATCTTTATTAATATCTCCAGTAATCTTCTTCATCTGCTTTACATACACATTTTCCTTATGTATGCCTTTTCCTTTCACTCCGTAAAATTCAAATCCAAATTGTTGAACCAAATTAATGAGAGATTCATGTTTTTCATAAATTGTAACATAGCAGACATCTGTATTTTCGCTTGTTGCATAGTCCATTATAATTTTAATAAATTGTTCTCCCATCTTGGTACCATGTGCCTCAATTTTAAAAGTACCCACTTTTAAAATCCTATCAGCCTGAATATTAGGAGTTACATCATCAACAACATTTTCTTCTACTTTCAAATATAGAAATCCTATTATTTTATTATTATCATCATACTGCACAAAAGCATCTTCATAACGCTTTCCAATAAACCAGTTATCAAATCCCGGATAATCGTCTCGTAAGGATTGAAAAAAAGGATCCTGCAAATCCACCTCTGCAAATTTTTTATGTATAATATTATTCAATAAATCCACCTCCCATACTCTTAAGAAGTTCTTCAAACTTCTTTCCTGTGCATTCATGAGTTATTATCTTATATTCAATCTGTAATTTATCTTTTAACTCATCTGCATATTTTTGTTCCTCTTCTTGCATGCATATTATATCATTCACACTTATTTTATTGGAATCTCTTTGATTTATTCTATTACAAATTATTTGTGCCTCATCCTGAAGCAGAATGATTCCGTTTATTTGCGCTTCTTCAAAAAAATACTCCGGTATACGTTCAACCTTTCCTTCTGCGTTAAAAATGCACAAGTGTCCATCAAGAATAAAATCATTTATATCATTTGCTTTTGCTTCTTTAATGGCTTTAATCAATACATCCTGATTATTCTTTACATTACTTACTTTTTTATAACCGGCATCAGTTGATGGTTGATACTTTTCAATCAAATTACTGGCAGAATATACATTATAATACTGTATATTATCTTTCACTTTGTCTAAAAAGAAGCCTTTACCTACACCATGAACACCGGAAAATAAGATAGCTCGCATAATAACACTCCCCTTCTCTTAATTTACTTAACTACCCCATTAATCAACTCCTTCCTATTATATCACAAGCATTTATTTAAAAAAATAGATTTCTATGTATACAATCCATATTTATTAAAAACCACATATTTCCGCCCTTTTCCACTGTGTCGCAAACTAGTATTACCATGGGGAAACGAAGACACCCAGGCAATCCTTGATATCTTAAAAAAGCACAACGTAAAAGTCACCTTCTTTATGACCGGAGGCTGGGTAGAAAGCTATCCGGATGATGTCAAGGCAATCTATGCCGCCGGACACGACCTGGGAAATCATAGTGAAAACCACAAGGATATGCCAGCCCTTTCCAATGAGCAGCAAAAAGAAGAGCTTATGAAGGTACATAATAAAGTAAAAGAACTTACGGGATACGAAATGTTCCTTTTCCGCCCTCCATATGGCTCTTACAACAATAACCTGATTTTAAATGCCAAAGACTGTGGATATTATACGATTCAATGGGATGTTGATTCCCTGGACTGGAAAAATTACGGTGTGGACTCCATCATTAAAACTGTCACCCAGCACAAACATCTTGGAAATGGTTCTATTATCCTCTGCCATAATGGTGCCAAATATACTGCACAGGCACTGGATGAAATGATTACCACCTTAAAAGACGCGGGATATGAATTTGTACCGGTTTCCCAGCTGATTATCAGAGATAATTATCACATGGACCATGAAGGACGTCAGATTCCGGATTAGAAAAAACACCGCCATAATGCAGATTGCAAAATGGCGGTGTATAAATCTCTATTTCGTTCCTTTCGCCTCTATCAGTGAAAATGCAATATTAATGGCGTGATCTCCCACTCGTTCAAGACCGGAAACCACATCCGAGAAATAAATTCCAGCCTGAGCACTACACTTTCCTTCGTTCAGGCGAAGAATATGTGTTGCCTGAAGATTACGCTCCATCTGGTCAATGGTATCCTCTAAATCTGAAATTTCCTGCATGCGCTCCGTATTTCCCGTGACGAACATGTCAAGGGATTCCTCCAGAATCTTGTTAATCAGAAACATCATTTCCTTTAACTCGTTCTGACTGCTCTCTGAAAGACGGATTCCGTTTTCATAAAGTTGTGGTATGATTTCTGCAATACTTTCTGCATGGTCGCCAATACGCTCAATGTCATTGACTACGTGGAAATATGCAGCAATCATGTTGGCATCGGCAATCGGGAGGGTATTCTGGTTAATTTTTACCAGATAATCGCTAATCTGCTCGTCCAGAAAATCAATATAACGTTCTGTTTCAAAAACGCGCTGACGCTTTTCTTCGTCATTCTCAATCAGGCATTCTACTGCCAGATTCAGGTTCTTAAATGCCATGTGCGCCATACGCTCCATCTCCTGTACCGCAACATATACTGCAACGGCAGGGTTTGGAAGGCTATGCTTAATATATTGTAGTGTAAATGACTCATCCTGTTCCTTTTCATCCTCACCCGGTACAAGAAGATAGGTACACTTAATAATCAGATTCATGAATGGATAGAATACAATTACCTGGAAAACCTTAAAAAGGAAATGGGTCCATGCAATGTTTCGTCCAAGATTTGCCGCATCCTGTCCATGTCCGCTGAAGAAGTAAATAATTTCCTCTATCTGTTCTCCGAAGAAGAATATCAGCACAAACATCAGAATCGTGCCAAAAATATTAAACAACAGGTGAATCAGCGCTGCTCTCTTGGCATTCTTGGTTCCGCCAACAGCTGATAAAAGTGCAGAAGTACATGCACCAATATTACATCCAAGAATAACAAACATGCAGATGTGCAGATTAACAAGTCCCTGCGATGCCATGACAACCAGAATACTGACCGTCACAGAAGAGCTCTGAACCACCGACGTAATCACAAGTCCTAATACAACCGCAAGAATCGGATTCGTAAAATTTCCAAAGAAAGTAATGACTTCCGGAATCTCACGTAATGCACCCATAGCAGCCGACATGGTGCTGATTCCAACAAAAAGAAGTCCAAAACCTAAAACGATTTCGCCCGTCTTTCGAATAAGCGGTTTTTTTACATAATTCACCATAAATGCACCGGCAAATACGAAGATTGGCGCAATTGTACTTAACCGGAACGCAACCAGCATTGCCGTAACCGTCGTACCAATATTGGCACCAAGAATAATACCGCATGCTTCTGCAAGCTTCATAAGCCCTGAATTCACAAAGGTAACCACCATGACCGTTGCCGCACTGGAGGACTGGATGACTGCCGTGAAGAAAAGTCCCACCAAAAGCCCCATAAACTTATTCTTTGTAAATGCCTCCAGAATGCCTCGAAGCCGGTTTCCGGCAACCTTCTCAATACCGCGGCTCATCATGTTCATTCCGGATACAAATAACCCCAGACCACCCATTAATTCTATTGCAATTAGCATCATGACTGATTATCTCCTGTTTTTATATTTAACCCACAATAACCATTATAGTATAATATTGCTCCTTTTGTAAACCAGAAGTAAATTATTTGTAAAAAACTTTTTCTCATTCTGCAGCAATTCCTACATAATCCAGGAAATTCCGTATTTCCACATCCCAGAACTTCCATTCATGTCCCATTCCCTCCATCTGATGATAGACATAATCATATTCCGGACAGGAAAGAGCTTCCATGCATTCCTTTACAGAAAGGTTCAGGGAAAGCCATGGGTCCAGACTTCCACAGGCATGATAAATCCTTGGTTTATCTCCAGATTCTCCTGCTACCTTCTTTGCCAGATACTTCATACTATATTCCGTTTCGTGGATCTCCTCCTGTCCAAACATGCGCACACGCGGATCCATGG